>NZ_JAWDJJ010000319.1:0-6841 GCF_032465695.1 Actinomyces sp. MRS3W | reverse complement strand
CTGCAGCGTGGCGGCCCAGTCCCATTTGAGGGACATGAGCGAAATCGGCAGGTCGATGACGAACAGCAGCGTCAGCGCCACGGTGATTGCCCCCGCCGTAGAGCGCAGCAGGAAGCCGAACCCCAGGGACATCAGTGCGATTCCGGCGAAGGACAAGCCGGTGCCCCAAACGAAGCCCAGGTACTCGGGATCGGCCAGCGAGCCCGCGTGACCGTCCATGAAGGGCGCCGACACCGCCCAGGCCAGCAGTGTGGAAACGGCGCCGATGAGGAAGCCCAGTACTCCGACCACGAGGGCCTTGGCGGCCAGCAAGCGTCCCCGGTGGGGCACCGCCGCCAGGGAGGAGCGGATCTGGCCGGAGGAGTACTCGCCGGTGATGATGAGCGCGCCCAGCACGGCGACGACGATCTGACCGAACTGGTTGCCGGAGATGATGGTGTCGGCGGCCTGGTCGGCGAGCTCGGCGCTGCCGGCGTACCCGATGGCGATGCCGGCGCCGAGCAGGACGGTGATGCCGACGGCGATCGCCGAGGTGATCCAGGTGGAGCGCAAGGAGCGGACCTTGACCCATTCGGCGCGGATGGCGCGGGCGAAGGTCTGACGGCAGCCCCGGCTAATCGCGGCGGACGAGCCGGCGTCGGAGCGCGAGCCGGCGGAGCCGGTGCCGCGGCGAGTGGGGGTGCCGTCCCCATCGCGGTGAGAGCGGTGCGCGGCCTCGTGCGGGGTGGGGGCGGTGGACTGGGACAGTGTGGCTGTGGTGGACATGAGGCTTCTTTCGCGTATGTGAACGTCTGGGGCGTGGCTGCTGTCGTGGCGCGCTGTGCGCTGCGGCTCAGTGCGCAGCGCCGACCGCAGCCGGTGCGGCGGGGGTGGCGCTGTACTCGACTTCGTTCCCGGTCAGTTCGAGGTAGGCGTCCTCCAGCGAGGCGTGCTGCGTGGCCAGCTCGTGCAGGACGATGCTGTGTGCGGCGGCGATCTCGCCGATACGGGAGGCGGGCGCCGTCGTCGTCGTGAGCACGCCGGGCTCGGGGTTGGCGGTGGTGATCTCGGCGGCCTTGAGCACCTCGGCCAGCTCGCCTGCCTGAGGCGAGGCGACGCGGACGACGTCGTTGGTGGCGGAGGCGATGACCTCGTCGACGGGGCCGGAGGTGAGAATGCGTCCGCGCCCGATGACCAGTAGGTGGTCGGCGGTCTGCGCCATCTCGCTCATGAGGTGGGAGGAGATGAAAACGGTGCGGCCCTGGTCGGCCAGGTGCCGGCAGGTTTCGCGCACCCACTTGACGCCCTCGGGGTCCAGCCCGTTGACGGGCTCATCGAAGATGAGGACCTGCGGGTCACCGAGCAGGGCGGCGGCGATGCCCAGGCGCTGGCCCATGCCCAGGCTGAAGCCCTTGACGCGCTTCTTGGCCACGTGGGTGAGCCCGGTCAGCTCCAGGACCTCGTCGACTCGCCGGGTGGGGATGCCGTTGGAGACGGCCAGCTGAGTCAGGTGGGCGCGGGCGGTGCGCGAGCCGTGCAGTCCCTTGGCGTCCAGCAGCGCGCCCACCTGGCACAGGGGCGCGGTCAGGTCCCGGTAAGTGCGGCCATTGACCTTGACGGTGCCCTCGGTGGGCTTGTCCAGCCCCATGATCAGGCGCATGGTGGTGGATTTGCCGGCGCCGTTGGGGCCCAGGAAGCCGGTGACGGTGCCGGGCTCAACCGTGAAGGAGATGTGGTTGACGGCGGTTTTGGAACCGTAGCGCTTGGTGAGATCGACAGCTTCGATCAAGGGGAATCAGCTCTTCTCTGACGTGTCTGACGGCAGTCGGGTGCCGGCGCTGACCGACCCTCTGCCCGAACACCTCCAGGCTAGGAAGCGGGCGCATGGGCGGCATCGGCCCGGCTGGGGAAAATCGGGGCAAGGCGGCTGGGCACGGCGGATGAGCGGACTCCTCCTTCAGGAGGACACATTCCGGAATGTCGGGCGATATTCAGAGGTTATCCAGGAAGACTAGGCACAATTCGTGCCTGACAACGACGGTGGAAGGCTTCCGGGCCGCACCGCGATTTCCATCCCGTCTGAAAGATCATCGTTTATGAGCAACCCCTACTTCTCCCGCAGCCCCGCCTTCAACGGCAGCGGCGTCGGCACGTCGGCCGCGCAGCGCACCCCCAATGGTTACCCGACCATGCCGGGATATCAGCCCGGTGCTCAGAGCTCGCAGCAGTACGGCTACGGCTACCAGGCTGGCCAGCAGTACGGGCAGACCAGCGACCAGCAGTACGGCTACGTGTCCCCGCAGCAGGTCTCCGACCTGGAGGCCCAGTACGGTGCGCCGTCGGCCACCAATGTTGACCGCGGACGGATGACCTACGACGACGTCATCGTGCGCACCGCGGGCATCTTCGCGGTCATCCTCGCTACGGGCGCCGTCAGTTGGATGCTGGCGACCACCGAGGCCACGGCGCCCATCGGCATGCTCACCATGTTCGTCGGCATGATCGGCGCCCTGGTGCTGGGGCTGGTCAACTCCTTCAAGCGTGAGCCCAGCCCCGCGCTCATCCTGGGCTACGCCGTCTTCGAGGGTGCCATGCTGGGGGCGTTCTCCGGCGTGTTGGAAGAGCTTTATGACGGCATTGTCCTGCAGGCGGTGCTGGCGTCGGTGGCGACCTTCGCCGTCGTGCTCGGGGCCTACAAGTTCGCCGGCTTCCGGTTGGGCAGCAAGGCGCAGCGAATCCTGTTGACCGCCATGGGCGGCTACCTCATCTTCAGCCTGGCCAACCTCGTGCTCTCGCTCACCGGTATCGTCTCCAACCCGTGGGGCCTGCGCGGCGTGCAGGTCATGGGCATTCCGCTGGGGCTCATCATCGGCCTGCTCGCCGTGGCCATGGCCGCCTTCAGCCTGACCATGGACTTTGAGTCCATCCAGCGCGGCGTTGAGCGCGGACTGCCCACCAAGTACGCCTGGGCCGGCGCCTTCGGACTGGTCGTCACCCTGGTGTGGCTGTACGTGGAGTTCTTGCGCATCCTCGCGATCCTGCGCGATAACTGACCCAGGGAGTCTTGCCGCACGGGCCGACGGCGTCGCCGGTCCGTGCGGCATTTTGGATCAACCGGTCTGTCCTGCCGTAGCCTGGCCCGCATGATTAACACCAACATGCCCACCGTTGACGGCGCCAAGGGTGCCAAGCCCACTCTCACCTTCCCCGGCCCTGAGGCCCCCGAGGGTCTGCAGGTGCAGGTGCTGGACGCCGGTGACGGCAAGGTCGTCGAGGCCGGCGACACCGTCGTGTGCCACTACCTCGGTCAGACCTGGAACGGCCGGGTCTTCGACAACTCCTACGACCGCGGCCAGCCATTCAGCTTCCAGGTAGGCGTCGGCATGGTCATCCGCGGTTGGGATGACGGGCTGGTCGGCCAGCGCGTCGGTAGCCGCGTCATCCTTTCCATTCCCTCCGAGCTCGGCTACGGCTCGCGCGGTGTGCCGCAGGCCGGCATCAAGGGCGGTGACACCCTCGTGTTCGTCACCGAGATCCTCGGCACCATGTGATGATCGGCGGCACCATGAGACCCGCCCCCTCACCCGCCTCCGCATCCCCTCACCGAAACCGGCACTAATAACGTGCCGAGACCGGCACTTGTGACGTGCCGAGACCGGCACAAGTAACACGCCGAGACCGGCACTAATGACGTGTCCGGGCTGGTTGAGGCGGCACTCGGGGCGGGGAGGCTGCCGTCCCGCGCGCTCCGAACTGGCGCCGTCCTGGTGTCTTGGGGTGGTCGAGGCCGGTTGGCGGTGGTTCCGCTGCGGTGTCCTCGTGGTGGCTGAGCCGCCGGGTGCTGCCGGAGTGCTGACGATTCGGCACGTAAGCTGACGGTTCGTACCTTCGGGTGGACGCTTCGGCACGTAGCTCGACGGTTCGGCAGCTAGGGTGCCGAACCGTCACGGGAAGTGCCGAAGCGTTGGTGCGAAATGCCGAACCGTCGTCGAAAAGTACGAACCGTCCGACGTCGACCGAGTTTTTCTTCCCGCTGGCCCCGCACGGGTGGGGACGCCCCCGCCGCGCCGTCGCGCCACGCTTATGGGGCTCGAATATCTTGGGCGTGAGGGCCGTGTGCGCTAATTCGCGGCACCGACGTGAGCGATCTCGCTTCGAGCCCAGGCGAGGCGACGTCGCCCGATCGGCGTCATAGTGCGGAAGACGGCGGGTTCAGTGGTCGATCACACCTGCTGAGCTGACGACGTGGCCACTACTCTTGGGCCCATTCACTCGTCCGCAGCAAGGAGACGCTCATGCCCCGCTATCGCAGTGCTACCTCCACCACCGGCCGCAACATGGCCGGCGCCCGCGCCCTCTGGCGCGCCACCGGCGTCAAGGACTCGGACTTCGGCAAACCGATCATCGCCATTGCGAACTCCTTCACCGAGTTCGTCCCCGGGCACGTCGGCCTACGCGACGTGGGCCGCGTGGTTGCCGAGCAGATCGAGGCGGCGGGCGGCATCGCCAAGGAGTTCAACACGATCGCCGTCGACGACGGCATCGCCATGGGGCACGACGGCATGCTCTACTCCCTGCCCAGCCGCGACCTCATCGCCGACTCCGTGGAGTACATGGCGAACGCGCACTGCGCCGACGCCCTGGTGTGCATCTCCAACTGCGACAAGATCACCCCCGGCATGCTCATGGCCTCGCTGCGCCTCAACATCCCCACCATCTTCGTGTCCGGCGGCCCCATGGAGTCCGGCAAGATGGTCGCCGCCGACGGCACCACCCGCAAGCTCGACCTCATCGACGCCATGATGGACGCCGCCGACCCCACCGTCCCGGACGAGACCATCTCCGCCATTGAGCGCTTGGCCTGCCCCACCTGCGGCTCTTGCTCAGGCATGTTCACCGCCAACTCCATGAACTGCCTGACCGAGGCACTTGGCATGGCGCTGCCCACCAACGGCACGCTCGTGGCCACCCACGCCGACCGCAAGGCACTCTTCCAGGAAGCCGGCCGCCGGATTGTGGAGATCACCAAGGCCTACTACGAGGAGGACGACGACGCCGTCCTGCCCCGCTCGATCGCCACCAAGGCGGCCTTCGAGAACGCCATGAGCCTGGACATCGCCATGGGCGGCTCCACCAACACGGTGCTGCACCTGCTCGCCGCCGCGCAGGAGGCCGAGGTCGACTTCAAGATGGCCGACATCGACCGCCTCTCCCGCAAGGTGCCGCACCTGTGCAAGGTGGCGCCCTCCACCAACCTCTTCCACGTGGAGGACGTGCACCGCGCCGGCGGCATTATGGGCATCCTCGGCGAACTCGACCGTGGCGGCCTGCTCGACACCACCACCCGCACCGTGCTGCGCGGCACCCTCGCCGATGAGCTCGAGCAGTACGACATCGCCCGCCCCGGCCCCGACGGCGTGCGCGACCCGCAGGCGAGAGGCGTGGACGAGGTGATCCGCACCCGTTACCTCGCTGCCCCCGCGGGCGTGCGCACCACCGAGATGTTCTCCCAGAACTCCCGCTGGGAGGCCCTGGACACCGATCGCGAGGCGGGTGCCATCCGGGATATCGCCCACGCGTACTCCGCCGACGGCGGCCTGGCCGTCCTGTTCGGGAACATCGCGACTAAGGGCTGCATCGTCAAGACCGCCGGTGTGGACGCCTCGATCCTCACCTTCTCCGGTCCCGCCGTCGTCTTCGAGTCCCAGGAGGAGGCCGTGGACGGCATCCTCGGGGGCAAGGTGACCAGCGGCGACGTCGTCATCATCAGCCATGAGGGACCGCGCGGCGGCCCGGGCATGCAGGAAATGCTCTACCCGACGACGTACATCAAGTCCATGCACCTGGGCAAGGAGTGCGCGCTGCTCACCGACGGCCGCTTCTCCGGCGGCACCTCGGGCCTGTCCATCGGGCACGTTTCCCCGGAGGCGGCCGCGGGCGGGCTCATCGGCCTGGTGCGCACCGGGGACCGCATCGAGATCGACATCCCGAACCGCTCCATCGAACTCAAGGTTGACCAGGCGGAGATCGACCGCCGTCGTGCTGAGGAGGAGGCGCGTGGTCGTGACGCTTGGACGCCGCACAACCCGCGTCCGCGGCATGTGTCTACGGCGCTGCGTGCCTACGCCATGCTGGCCACCAGTGCCGACCTCGGTGCCGTGCGGGATGTGAGCAAGCTGCCTCCACGCTGAGGGCGGTCCGCCCCCGTCTTCGCCCTGCCTCGCGTCGAGATCGGCACGTCATTTGTGCCGGTCTCGACGTGTCATTAGTGCCGGTTTCGGTACGTCACTTGTGCCGGTTTCGGTACGTCACTTGTGCCGGTTTCGGCATGTTATTAGTGCCGGTTTCGGTGAGGGGAGGGGAGAGCGGGTGCGGGAGTGAGTGCGGGCGCGGGCGGGCGATGATTTGAGAATGAGTGTCATTAGTGTTTATAGTTCCGCTCATGACAATCGTTCTCAGTCGGCTGGGGGTGCACCTTGGCTCGCGTGCGCTGGTCGACGGCGTCGACCTGCGGCTGGAACCGGGCGAGCGCACCGCGCTCATCGGGGCATCCGGAGCAGGCAAGTCAATGACCTGCGCCGCGATTGCCGGAACCCTCATGCCGGACGCCACCGTCACCGGCTCGCTGCACATTGAGGACGAATCCGCCGGTGCGGAAGGCACCCCCGCGACCGCGCCGTCGCTGGACGCCTCCGACTCGGTCCAAACCGACGACGCCCCCACATTCCCGCGCCGAAACCTGCTGCACCTGCCCGCCCCGAGCCGCGGCCACCTGCGCACTCACCGGCAACAGGGGGTGCAGCGCGGTGGCGGGGTCCTGCTGGATGAGGGCGATGCGGGCGTGGGGGCCGCGGCTGTGCAC
>NZ_JAWDJJ010000318.1:0-926 GCF_032465695.1 Actinomyces sp. MRS3W | reverse complement strand
CGCCGCACCCGTCCCCGCCGCCCACTCCTCCGCGGCGACGCCCGGCGCCGCTGACGCTGATGTCGAGGCCGCCGGCGCTGATACCGGCGCCGCCGACGCGGCCGTGCCCCTGCGCATGGGCCTGGACATCGGCTCCACCACCGTCAAGCTCGTGCTCCTGCCCGAACCGGTCCCCGGCGAGCGCTTCCCCGAACCCGTCTTCTCCGAGTACCGCCGCCACAACGCCGACGTCCGCGGCGAGGTCTCCCGCCTGCTGGCGGAGGTGGCCGCCGCCTTCCCCGGCGCGAGCGTGCGCGGCGCCGTCACCGGCAGTGCCGGACTTAACCTCGCCAACCTCATGGGCCTGCCCTTCGTGCAGGAGGTCATTGCCGAGACCCGCACCGTCCAGGCGAAGAACCCCGAGGCCGACGTCATCATCGAGCTCGGCGGCGAGGACGCCAAGATCACCTACCTCCACCCCACCCCCGAGCAGCGCATGAACGGCACCTGCGCGGGCGGGACCGGCGCCTTCATTGACCAGATGGCGCAGCTGCTGCACACCGACGCCCCCGGCCTCAACGCACTGGCCGCGGATTACAAAACCCTCTACCCCATCGCCTCGCGCTGCGGCGTCTTCGCCAAGTCCGACCTCCAGCCACTCATCAATCAGGGCGCTGCGAGCGAGGACCTGGCCGCCTCCGTGCTCCAGGCCGTCGTCACCCAGACCATCGCCGGCCTGGCCTGCGGCCGCCCCATCCGCGGCAACGTCATGTTCCTCGGCGGCCCGCTGCACTTCCTGCCCGAGCTGCGCCGGGCCTTCGAGCGCACCCTGGCCGACCAGGTCGACTCCTTCACCTGCCCCGACGACGCCCAGCTGTACGTCGCCGTCGGCGCCGCCCTCCTGGCCGACGGGGAGACGACGCCGCTGAGCGAGATCTCCGACCGCC
>NZ_JAWDJJ010000317.1:0-6772 GCF_032465695.1 Actinomyces sp. MRS3W | reverse complement strand
GCCCTGGGAACCGCCGACGGGGAACGCCGTCGTGGGCACGTCGCGCTCGTCGACGCCGCTTGCCGGGTCGTTCTGAGGGGTGGGGGGAGTGGTCATCGTGAATGGACCTCGCTCTCGAGTTGTTCCAGGCGGACGGCCAGGTCCGCCAGGGCATGGTCGTCCGCAGGGATGGGGCCGTACAGGGCCTGGTCAATGATGGTGGGTGGCCACTGGCTGGCGCGGGCGGCCGCTTCGATGAGCTCGCCGCGGGAGGCGGAGGCGGGCAGCCCCAGCCGGCGGCCGAGCCGGAGTGCGGCACCCGCCCGCAGCGCCTGGGCGGCGCGCTCGCGGTCCCCGGCCTTGCGGTACAAGCGGCCGCGTCCGACTGCGGTCTCGCTGGCATGCACCACCACCGGCAGGTTTTCGGCCACGATTCTGCCGAAGCGGCGTCCGCGTACCACGGCCAGGGCGCCCAGGAGGCCGACCCCCAGCAGCATCAGTACCGGCAGCCACGGCGGCAGCAGGGGCGAGTCCCACAGGGCCGGGGTGGTGGCCCGTGAGGCGTCGAACCAGACCAGGCGCTCGTGGTGCCCGAGGGCACGGATCATGAGGGCGGCGTTTCCCTCCGTGGTCAGATTCGCATTGGTGGCGATCCGGGGATCGGCCACCAGCCGCAGGGTTCCGCCCCCGTCAAGCGGGGCGGTGGCGTAGGCGTAGCTGCCTTCGGCGACGGGGAAGCAGCCGATCGCATGGGGGTTGTTCTCCAGGGAGATGGAGCCGGTCGATCCCGCCAGGGACGCTGCGGCGGTGGCGTCGGGGTCGGTGCAGTCGGCCTGGAGAAGTGTGTCGGCAGCGGCGGAGTCACCCGTGCCGGTCAGATCCGTCAGCCCGTCGAGGTCTTCGTACAGCGTGCCCAGAACCACCACGTCCCCACCCGCCTGGGCCAGTTGCCACCGGTCATCGTGGGACATGTGGCTCGGGCTGAGCACGACGACGGTGGCGCCATCCGCCGCGGCCTGGATGGCGGCATCGGCGGAGTTGACGCTGGAGACCGACACGCCCTCATCGCGTAGCAGCTGGGCCAGGGCCCGGGTGCCGTCGGCGTGGGGGTTGTCGATGGCGTAGGGGACCTTGGAGGTGCGCGGGCTGGCCCACAGGGTGGCCAGGGTGACGACCAGCAGCAGCGCCCCGGCGGCCAGGAAGGGACGCCATCGGCGCAGTCGTTGGCGCAGGGGCGCCCCGACGACCTGGTCGGCGGAGGACCCGGTGTCGGTGCGGGTGGTCGTGTTGGTGTCGCTCATACGCGCACCTGCTCGGGGGCCTCGGTGACCAGGGACGCGCGCGCGACCCGGTCGGCGAATTCCCGCATCCAGGTGTCCTGGGCGGGGGTGGAGTTGATGTGGCCGTAGCGGACCGCGTCGAACAGGCGGGCCGCGTCATCCATCTGGGCGGCGAGTTCACCCAGGGGGCGCGCCGCCAGCAGCGAGGCCTCATGTGCGGTCATGCCCGGGTAGTCCTCGATTGCGCCGCGCTCGTCGAGGGAGCGGACGATCGCCCGGAAGCGTTCGACGACGGCCGTCGCCCAGTCACCCTGCTGGGCGGCGGCGTCGGCGGCGCGGGTGAGAGCGGCAGCGTCGCGGTCGTCGTCGAACAGCAGCGCGCTGCCGCGGCGTACGCGCCGCCCCCAGGTCACCCGGGTGAACAGCACAATGAGCATGGTGAGTAGGGCAATGACCAGCAGGGTCACGATGAGTACGTACACCCACACGGGTACCCCGGGGAGGGTGGAGTGCGGGTCTACATGCTCGGCGAGCCACCGCCACAGGCGCGTCCACAGGCTGTCGCCGTGCTGGTAGACGGGCTTGGCCAGCTCCCTTGCAGCGGCGTCGCGGGCCGCGTCGGCGTCTGGTGTGGCCGGGACGTCCTGGGCTAGGCCTCCCCAGGCGCGCGCACCCGGCAGGGCGGCTGCGGGTGCGGTGACGGTCAGGGGGGTGAACATCATGGCGGTCTCGATACTGCGGCGGCGAAAACGGGTCAGACGCCGGCGGAACGGCGCAGTTCGACGTCCAGGCCCTCTTGGCGCATGCGCAGGTCGATGTAGATCAACGCGGTGACGGCGGCGGAGAACGGCATGATGACCGCGTTGACCACGGAGCCGAGGAAGGTGGAGACCGCGGTTATCAGTGCCGCGGCACCGAGGGCGAAGGCCGCACCGATACCGGAGATGAACCCGACGGGAATGGCGAGAACGACGGACACGGCACCGGTAATGAGCCCGGCCAGCAGCAGTGTGCCCAGGATCCGCCAGAAACTGCCGCGGGTGAGGTTCCATGAGCGGCGGATGCCCTCCCACACGCCGACGTTCTCCAGGATCAGCGCGGCGCCGGACACGGACAGTCGTACCGTGAAGAACGCCCCCACAACCACACTCGCGATCATGAGCAGGAAGCCCAGCAGGGCGAACAGCGCCAGGTTGGCACCGGAATTGTCATCGACGGCCGAGAGCATCCCCATCATGAGCAGCACCATCCCGACAATGGCGATCATGATCCCGGCGAAGCCGATGAGGCCGATGATCAGGGTCTGGCCGATGAGGGCCCAGATCCGGGATTTGGTGCGTTCCCACACTTCCGCGGGAGTAGCGATGCGGCCCAGAACGGAGCGGGAGACGGTCACGATCAGCAGCCCGGTGAGGAGGGCGGTGGCCAGCGCGGTCACGCCCGCGGTGAGGAAGGAGGCCAGCGTGCTGGAACCGGTTGTGGACAAGGCGTCGGCGAGAATCTCGGCATCGGAGGCGCCGGAGTCGTAGGCGTCGTAATTCGAGGAGGTGAAGTTGGCGAACACAGAGTTCGTCGTGACGAAGGTCAGCACGGCGGAGAGCAGACCCGCTACGCCCATGACCAGCAGGGCGGGGAGGAACATGGCGCGAGGGTTGGCGCGCAGCGACTCGAAGGCGCCGCCGATGATCTCGGTGATGCTCAACGGCCGCAGCGGGATGATGCCGGGCTTCGGGGCGAGGAAAAAGCCACCCGCGCCGGGAGCGTAGGCGTCGGCCGGTTGCGCGTACTGCGAATACTGGGACCCCTGCCCATAACCCTGGTAACCGGTCTGAGGGCTGCCCGGGGGCGGCGAGGAGGGCGCCTGCCCGGGATAGGTCTGGTACTGGCCGTAGGCCGGCTGCTGAGGTTGCCCGGCGGCCGGGCCGTAGGCGCCGTAACGGGGGGCGGGTGTCGGCTCCGGGTCCGGGGACGCTCCGTTTGGGGATGTATTGGGAGAGTCCGAGGGGCGGTTTCCGGAGGGCGGCAACCAGCCGGTGTTGTCACTGCTCATGGGCTTACTGTGTCATGCCGTCGTCGCCATCGTTCTCCACCCACAGGATGAGATCGTGGCGCGTCGTGTCGGCGGAAGGACCAGCGCCATTGGCGTAAGCTTCACCTTGTTTCAGTATGATGAAAGTCACGGTATGGCATGTAGGTCCCGTTCCCGGGTCGCGCACGTGTCAAGATAGGCGCCATGCGCACTCGCATTCTGGTCGTTGACGATGATACTGCCCTGGCCGAGATGATCGGCATCATGCTCGAGGCGGAGGGGTACACCCCTTCTTTCTGCGCTGATGGCGCGCGAGCTCTTGACGTCTTCCATGAGACCGATCCGGATCTGGTGCTCCTGGATCTCATGCTGCCCGGACTGGACGGCGTGGAGATCTGCAAGCTCATCCGCCTCGAGTCCGACGTGCCCATCATCATGCTCACCGCGCGCACGGACACGCAGGACGTCGTCGCCGGGCTTGAAGCGGGTGCGGACGACTACGTGACCAAGCCGTTCAAGTCCAAGGAACTGCTCGCGCGAGTGCGCACGCGGCTACGCCGCAATATTGACGCCAACGGTGCCGAGCACGTGCGCGCCGGCGACCTGGACATCGACGTGTCCGGGCACCAGGTCAACCGCGGCGACACCATCATCAACCTCACTCCGCTCGAGTTCGATCTGCTCGTCACCCTGGCCCGCACCCCGTGGAAGGTCTTCACCCGTGAGGAGCTTCTGGAGCAGGTCTGGGGATACCAGCACGCGGCCGACACCCGGCTGGTCAATGTCCACGTTCAGCGTTTGCGCGCAAAGATTGAGAAGGACCCCGAGCACCCCAGCATCGTGGTTACCGTGCGCGGTGTTGGCTACCGCGCCGGCGACGGCAAGTGAGGGCCCAGGGGCTGAGCTCTGAGTCCCGGCGTTTCCGTGTCGCAGTGAACTAGCCGTGGACGCGAAGGGTCCGGGTAGGCGCACGAGGCGTCACGGTGGAGTGCGCTCGCTCTGGAAGTCGGCGCGCCGTAGTCTGGCCACCAGCATGGTGCTATTCGCCACCGCTGCGGGCGTGGTCCTCATTGTGGTCCTGCTGGTTGCTGTCACCGCTACTATTCGCGACGATGTCTTCACCGGACGGCGCACGGCGATCCTCGCCGACGCGCGGCAGCGGGTTGCTTCCGCCCAGGCCGCCTTCGATGCGGCCCCGGTGGATACTGCCGCCGACCTGACCACCACGGCCCAGGCGCAACTGGCGAGCATGAACGACTCCTTCTCAGGAGCGGGCGGCGTCGGCGTCCTGTTGCGCCGCAGCAGCGGCGAGACCGCCACCACCGTCATCAACGGCCTCGCCACCGACCCGGACTTAACGGCGCTCCTCACCGATGACCTGATATCTCAGGTCGACGCCGGTGAGATGGGCGCGCAGTACTCGCAGTCGGTGGGGATTCCGAACGGTGATGGCACCGATCCGGGCATCGTCGTCGGCTCCCGCATCAGCCTGCCCCTGGCGGGCAGCTACAACCTGTTCCTGGTCTACACGCTGGCGCCAGAGCAGCATGTCATCGACCTGGCAACGCGGGCGATCGTAGTTGCCGGGGCCGGCTTCCTGCTCATCCTCATCATCGGGCTGTGGCAGCTGACCTCGCGCGTGCTCATCCCCATCCGCCGCGCTTCCCTGGCGGCACAACGGTTGGCCGCCGGTCACCTCAACGAGCGCCTGCCCGTGGTGGGGGAGAACGAGATCGCGTCCCTGTCTCGCTCCTTCAACAACATGGCCGACTCGCTTGAGGCGCAGATTCAGGCCTGGGAAAACCTGTCGAAGGTGGAGAAGCTTTTCGTCTCCGACGTCTCTCACGAACTGCGTACCCCACTGGCCTCCATCCGGCTGGCCGCCGAGCAGATTTGGCAGGCCCGCGATGAGATCGAGGACCCCTTCGCAGTACGCAGCCTCGACATCCTCATGCGCGAGATCGACCGCTTCGAGCAGATGCTGTCCGACCTGCTGGAGATTTCCCGCATCGACTCCGGCCGGGTGCAGCTGCGCGCCGCCGAGGCGGATCTGATCGCCGTCCTGCGCGGGGTGCTTGACCTCGTGGCCGTGCACGTTGAGGCCTCGGGCTCCCCAATCCGCCTGCATCTGCCCGATGCCCCCGTCATCGCCGAGGTCGATGTGGCGCGGGTGGATCGCATCCTGCGTAATCTCATCGTCAATGCTCTTGAGCACGCCGAGGGCTCGCCCATTGACATCACCATCGCTGCCAACGATGACGCCGTCGCTGTGCGCGTGCGCGACCACGGTGTGGGCATGAGCCCGGATGTGGTCAAGAAGGTCTTCGACCGCTTCTACCGTGCCGATCCCTCCCGCAAGCGCACCCTGGGCGGAACCGGCCTGGGACTGTCGATCTCGCTTGAGGACGCGGTGCTGCATGGCGGCACGCTCACCGCCTGGGGCTGGCCGGCCGACGGCGCCTCCTTCCTGCTCACGCTGCCGCGTCGCCTTGGCCCGGACGCCACGCCCGGAACCATGACTGGGCCCGGGCCCCTCGACGTTATTCCCGACGACGCCCCCGCCGTGTCCCGTGGCGCGCGGGGCGCCAATCCGACCGCCGATCAGCCCTCGCCCTTGACCCCGTCGCCGGCATCCCGGCGCTCCGACGTCGACCGTGAGGACGACGGTGCGGACGCCGTCGAACCCGAAACTCCTTCGATGCCCGGGCGCATCACCGTTCTTGGGCCGGGTGAGTCCCCGACTGCCCGGACCCCCGAGGATGTGGAGGGGCGCAGGAAACAGGGGGAGGGACGCCGGTGACCCCGCTCGTCCCGCCGTTGTCCGGCCGGCGCGAGACGCCGGAGCTGCCTCGCCGCCACGCGCTCGGGGCGCTGCTACTCGTCGGCGCGGGTACCCTCACCGCCTGCACGGCACTGCCGACGAGCGGGGAGGTCAGCGAGTCGCAGGAGGTGCGCACCTCACACGAGCAACTCGTCCAAACCGCTACCGGCCCTGTCGACGGCGCCGCCCCCGAAGAGATCGTCACCGGATTCTTGCGCGCCTGCGCGGCAGGGTTTTTCGACGATTTCGCCACGGCACGCGCATTCCTCGCCGAGTCCACCTCGCTGACCTGGCAGCCCGCCGCGGCAGTCAACGTGTACGACGGCTCCACCGCCCCGGTCATCGCGCGTGACGGCGCCGAGGTGAGCGTGACGGTTGACCTGGTCGGCACCGTCGCCCCCGACGGGGTGTTCACACACGCCGCGGTTTCCGATTCCGTCTCCTATTTCTCGCTCACACCCAACGACGCGGGACAGTGGCGCATCGCGGAGCTACCGGAGGGCATGCTCCTGAACGACGGCGACCTCACCCGGAGCTTCAGCTCCCGGCCACTGTACTTCCTCACCTCCGACCACGAGCGCCTGGTTCCGGATGCACGCTGGCTGCCGCGTCACGAGCTGCCCCGGCGGCTGATCGACGCTCTCCTCCACGGGCCCTCAGCGT
>NZ_JAWDJJ010000316.1:0-2042 GCF_032465695.1 Actinomyces sp. MRS3W | reverse complement strand
GCCCCAACTCTTCTGTGCGCCCGGCCCGCCCCAGCCCTATCATCCAGGCGCTGGAGGCATTGGCCGCGGATGAGCGGGTCAAACGAGCCGAGGAGGCACTGCGCGACGCCTCCGCCGAACTGCGCTGGCACGAGGCCCTGCGTCGGCGCTGGCGGGAAGCACGCGCCGAAGCAGCCGTCCGTGGCGCCGTCGCCTCAGCCGCTGTTGAGGGCGCCGTCCTGCCCGCTGCGATCCTGCGCGACGCCGTCGCCGAGCGGGCCCTCACCGAGGCCTCCACCGGCGACTCTTCCCTCGACGCCGCTGCCGGCCTCTGGCGCGCCGGTGTGCGTCTGACCGAATGGATGCCAGACCTGCGCGGCGAGGGACGCCCGACCCAGCCGAGTCCGCGCACGTTGCTCACTGCCCTCCACCGGGACGTCGCCGGACCGCTTGCGGCCACTGGACGGATTCCCCTGGACGCCGTCGCCATCCCTCGTGCTGCAGGGCGATCTCCGATCGAAGGCGGTCCCGGAACGGCGCCCGACGGCGAAGTGCTGCGCTCCCGCATCGAGGCGCTGCTTGAGCTCATTGACGCTCCCGGGGCTCCGGCATTGGTGCGTGCTGCCATCGCCCACGGTGAGATGGTGACCGCACGGCCCTTCACCGCCGCTAATGCGGCCGTCGGACGGCTGCTCGTGCGCCACCTCATCACCCGTGACGGCCTGGAACCGACCGGCGTGGCCGTCACCGACCAGTACGCCGCCCGGGTGCCGGTCGCCTATGCCGACGCGGCGAGTGCCTATGCCTCCGGGGAGCCCGACGGCGTGGTCGCCTGGATTGTGTGGCAAGCCGAGGCGATTCTTGTGGGCATTGAGGAGGCGCAGTCCATCTGCCGGTCGATCCAGGCCGGAACCACCCGGCCGCCCACCCACACCGACCGCTAGCACCTCCCTTCACCGAAACCGGCACAAGTAACACGCCCAAACCGGCACTAATGACGCGTCGAGACCGGCACTAATGACGCGTCGAGACCGGCACAAGTGACGTGGCCGATCCGGCGGGTGCGGGGCGGGGATTGGGGAGGAAGGACTACGCCGGTGGTCCCCTTGTGGTGGCCGAGCCGCCGAGTGGTGTCACGGAGCGTTGTCGGGGGTGCTGACGGTTCGGCACTTGGCCGGACGATTCGTACCTTCCGGTCAACGGTTCGTACCTTCGGGTGGACGCTTCGGCACGTAACCCGACGGTTCGGCACCCTGGCTGCCGAACCGTCACACCAACTGCCGAAGCGCATGCAGCAAGTGCCGAACCGCCGTCAACAAGTACGAACCGTCCTGCGTTGGCGGGTTCCTGTGCTCCTTTCCAGCAGGAATGCCCAGGGAGATGACGCAGCGCGACTACGGCTAAGCCCCAAGGACTCCTTGCCATGTTTCGCCCGGGTTCCGTGACTGGCGTCCACAGGCAGGGTTCGAAGCTACCGTCGACAGGTGCCGTCCACAGCTTAGGAACGCAAAACGTGCGGTTCGGACTGTTCGGCTCCACCCTGGTGCCGTCACGTTGAAAGCGGCGTGATCTCCCGCCGTGCGGGATCGCTCACCAAGCACATCTGACAAGGGTGTCAGGAGGAACTCATGGATGCCGACATCACTGCTCCACTTACCCCCGGGGTGCGGGTGCTGCTCGCTGGCTCCTTTCCCACGGGGGCTCAGGCCGCGCGTGCTGGCGCCCGTCCTGCGGGAGCTCAGACCGCCCACCCCGACGTCCTGGCGGAGGAGATTCTCCCGGACTTCCCTCACGATGTGGCGCGCACCTGCACCGGCGCCGCCCCGGTGCTGTGCCCCCGCAATGCGGACGCCGACGACGCCGCGCACGCACTGCTCGCCGAACCGGACGTGTCGGCGGTCGTCCTCCTGATGGGCAGGGATCGGGAAGCCGGACGGTCTGCTCACACGCCGACCGCCAGCGCGGCTCGCACGATCACCGACCCCGCCGACTCGCGAGTCATATACGGCAGCCTCGAAGACTGCTGCCGCCCCGACGGCGCCGACCGGCTCGTTGCCCTACTG
>NZ_JAWDJJ010000315.1:0-23970 GCF_032465695.1 Actinomyces sp. MRS3W | reverse complement strand
GTCCAGCCGGCGCCCACGAGGGAGGCGTCGTTGGTGAGGAAGACGTGCCGGACCTCGCCGCGGCGCGGGTCCAGGTGGGCCAGGAGCCGGCGGGAGAGTTCCAAGCCGGCCTCGCCGTCGGGTCCGTGGATGCGCATGCCGCTGAGAGTGAGCATGCAAGCGCCGACGTAGGTGGCCACCTCATGGTCCCAGGCGTTGAGCTGACGTGGGAGTGGCTGGGTGTTGGCGGGGAGGTCCGGCTGGGTGAACAGTTCGGCCAGCCGCTTCCAGGCGCCGAGTACGGCGGCGCGGCGGCCGCGAATGCGCAGCCCGATGAGGGAGGGCTCCAGCTCGATGCCGACCTCGGGGACGGAAATCTCACCGGGGCCGACCTCGACGGGGCGTTGGAGTTCCACGCGCAGCGCCCCGCACAGGCGGGAGGCGGCGTCGAGCGCGGCGGGTGGCTCGTCCACCATGCCGTAGTCGACGTACACGCCCAGCAGGAGCTGGTCGGGGTCGTCGCCGGGGAGGAGGAGCCAGTCATGCCCGGCGGCGGTGGTCCACTGCGCAATGCCGCCGAGGTCGGGTGCCGGGGTCATGTGAGGCTCGGCGGTGCCGTTGCCGGGTTCTGCCATGGCCGGTCCTTCCTGCGTCGCGGCAGGGTGCTGGACGCCTACGCCAGGCTACCCGCGGTGCGACGCTCGGCAAGGGGAGATCTCCCCGGGGGCGTTGCCTCGGTCAGCCACGGTCTCAGCACGCATTCCACGACCCCGGGGGACGTTTCACGACCTCCCCGGGGTCGTCAAACGTACCCCAAGGTCGTGATTTGCGAGATGGGGCGCGTCAGTTCCTCCGGTTTTAGGCTCGCCGACGCCGGAGGAGCGAACGCGATAAGGAGGAACCGATGGAGATTCCGATCGGGGTGAAGGGAGGTCGCCCGTCGTCCTGTGTCCATATGGTCACGCCGCCTGTGTCCATATGGTCGCCGCCTGTGTCCATATGGTCACGTCGCCGCTAGGCTGGTGGGGTGAAGATCTTGCTTCTGGGGTCCGGCGCGCGCGAGCACGCCCTGGCCCGCGCCCTCGCTTCCGACCCCGCCACCACCGAACTCGTCGTCGCCCCCGGCAACCCCGGGACGGCCGACAACGCCACTAACATCAAGATCGACCCGACCTCCCCTGAGGAGGTGGTGGACCTGGCCACCCAGATGGCCGCAGACCTGGTCGTCGTCGGCCCGGAGGCGCCCCTGGTCGCGGGCGTCGCCGACGCCGTGCGCGAGGTCGGCATCCCCGTCTTCGGCCCCGGGGCCGAGGCCGCGCGTCTGGAGGGCTCGAAGTCCTTCGCCAAGCAGGTCATGGCCTCCGCGGGCGTGCCCACCGCCGACTCCGTTACCTGCACCACCGAGGACGACCTCGTCACCGCCCTGGAGAACTTCGGCGCTCCCCACGTCGTCAAGGAGGACGGACTGGCCGCCGGCAAGGGCGTGGTGGTCACCTCCGACTTCGAGACCGCACTCGCCCACGGCCGCGCCTGCCTGGCCAAGGAGGGCGGGGCCGTGGTGGTGGAGGACTATCTGGACGGTCCGGAGGTCTCCCTGTTCTGCATCTGCGACGGCGCCACCGTGCGTCCGCTCGCCCCCGCCCAGGACTACAAGCGGCTGGGCGACGGCGACGCCGGCCCCAACACCGGCGGTATGGGCGCCTACACGCCGCTGACCTGGGCGCCGGCGGATCTGACCGAGCAGGTGCTGCGCGAGGTCGCCCAGCCGGTGGTTGACGAGATGGCCCGCCGCGGTACCGCCTTCATCGGCTTGCTGTACTGCGGGCTGGCACTGACCAGCAAGGGCGTGCGCGTGGTCGAGTTCAACGTCCGCTTCGGCGACCCCGAAACCCAGGCGGTCCTGGCCCGCCTCGACTCCTCCCTGGCCGAGCTGCTGCTGGCCGCCGCTACCTGCCGGCTCGCCGAGGTGCCCGCCCCGACCTGGTCGGAGCAGGCCGCCGTCGACGTCGTGCTGGCCGCCCCCGGTTACCCGGGCACGGTCACCACCGGCGGCACCATCACCGGCGTCCCCGACGCCGAGGCACTGGACGGCGTCCACGTCTTGCACGCCGGCACCGCCCGCGACGACGACGGCAACCTCATCGCCGCCGGCGGCCGGGTGCTGTCCGTGGTGGCGCTGGGGGACACCGTCGCCGCCGCCCGGACCCGTGCCTACGAGGCGCTGAGCCGAATCCACCTCGACGGCGCCCAGTACCGCACCGACATCGCTGCCGGCCGCTGAATCATGCCGGCAGGCCCGAGCGGCGAGGCCGACGCGCTCCGTGGCGGTGGCAGGATAGGCCCATGAGTGAGACCAGCACCCCTGACGCCTCCGCCACCACTGCGGACACCGGACTGCCGCCGGCAGCGCCCACCCTCCCCGGCTGGGTCCACGTCTCCTCCGGCAAGGTGCGCGACGTCTACGCCCCTGCCGACGCCGCCCCCACGGGAACGGCCGACGCGCCCGGCGCCTGGGCCGGGCAGGACGTCCTGCTCATCGTCGCCTCGGACCGCATCAGCGCCTACGACCACATCCTTGCCACCCCGGTGCCGGACAAGGGCAAGGTGCTCACCGCCCTGTCGGTGTGGTGGCTGGAGCAACTAGCCGACATCATTCCCAGCCACCTGGTCAGCCTCGACGTGCCCGCCGCCGTCGCCGGGCGCGCCATGATCTGCCGACGCCTGGACATGTACCCGGTCGAATGCGTCGCCCGCGGCTACCTCACCGGAAGCGGCCTGGTGGAGTACCGGCAGACCTCCTCCGTGTGCGGCGTGAACCTGCCCGAAGGCCTGACCGAGGCCTCACGCCTGCCCGAGCCGATCTTCACGCCCGCGGCGAAGGCCGCCGTCGGCGACCACGACGAGAACATCTCCTTCACCCGTGTTGCCGAGATGATCGGCTCTCGCGCCGCCGCCGACCTGCGCGAGAACACCCTCGCCCTGTACTCCCGCGCCGCCGACATCGCCCGCGAACGCGGCATCATCCTGGCGGACACGAAATTCGAGTTCGGCACCGACGCGTCCGGCCGCCTCACCCTCGGCGATGAGGTGCTCACCCCCGACTCCTCCCGCTTCTGGCCCGCCGACGCCTGGCAGCCGGGCCGCCCCACCCCCTCCTTCGACAAGCAGTACGTGCGCGACTGGCTCACCTCGCCCGCTTCCGGCTGGGACCGCCGCTCCGGCGAGGCGCCTCCCGTCCTGCCCGACGACGTCGTCGAGCGCACCCGGGAACGCTACCTCGAGGCCTACGCGCGCCTGACCGGCACCCCGCTGGACCTGTCCGCTTCGAACACCGCCGCCGCGGGCCCGCGGTAGACCGGGCCAGCCCCAAGACCCCGCATGGACGTCAGCAGGAATTCACCGATGGACTCTTCCGACCCCACCCCCAGGACCACCCGCAGCTTCCAACCGGGCCCGGGCTTCGTCATCCTGCTGGTCACCGCCGGGGTTGTCCTCCTCCTGGCCCTGGCTGCCGCCGTCTCCAGCGCCTTCGGCGCCAAGGGGTTGTCCGCCATCCTCGGCGGCATCGCCTTGGTCATCGTTGGCGTGGGGCTGCTTGCGGTGCTGCGCGTGCCCGCGCGCTCCGTCGTCGTCAACGCCCCCCGGCTGCGGCTGGAACGCAACCGGGCACGACTGGCCCGCCAGCGCCGCGCCGACGCCGCTTCGACGGCGCCGCTTATGGTGCCGGGCACCGACGTCGTCGTCCCCGACTCGAGTGGCCGACGTGAACTGACCACCCTCGACGTCGTCTCCGGACCCCTCACCACCGCGCTGGCCACGACCGGTGCCGGCCGCAAGGCCGACGAGCTACTGGCCGGTACCACCATCGGCGAGACCGCCATCCGGGTCCTCCAACTGCTCGCCGGGACGCTCGGCTTCCTGCTCGTCGCGCTCGGGCTGGCCTCCATCCTCGGACAGGTGATCGCATGACTCCGCTGCGCGACCGCCGCCCCGAGGAGGAGCGCGGCCCCGTCGACTGGGGCGACGGCCCGCGCGCCTCGGCACACGCCGGGAACAGCCGCAGCGCCGGTGCCACGCGGCAGGCGGCGCCCGACGTCGACTGGGGCTCCCCGATCTCTCCGGAGGACGCGCCGCGGTCCCGCTCGACCGGCACGGGCCCCGACTGGGGCGTGGGGCGCACGCCGGCGTCGGGCAAGCCCGGTGCCACCCCATGGCCGCAGGCGGTACGCCGGCAGCGCCTCGTGGGCATTGTGTTCGCCATGGCGGGGCTGGCGTTGGCCACCTGGTCGGCGATGCACCTGGCCACCAATGCCGAAGCGGGGCACCCATGGCTGCCGCCGTGGCTCGTCATCGTCCTGGGGGGTGCCGGACTCGTCTCCGCGGCCGGTTATCTGGCTTGGGCCGGTGGCACCGCCGTGCGCCACGAGGGCGAGCGGTGGGAGCCCACCGTCCTCGACGCCGCCGCCGGCTTGACCACGGGCACCGTCGACGCCGTCGACCCGCACCACCTGCTGGGCGGGACGGCCGGCGCCGACTCCGCGCTGCCGCCGGGGCAGTCGTCGGCCAGACGGGGGCCGAATGCCGCCGCCGGGGTACGGGTGGACTCCGGACCGAAGCCGGTCATGGGCACCTCCACGCTCGACCAGTCCGTGCACGCCCCCGCCGGGGTGGCCGGCGCCGTCGGCGGCTTCCTGCTCTCCGCCGCGGTGGTGTGCGCCGTGCTTGCGCTGGTGCTGGGAACCCAGTGGCTGTGGGGGACCGTTGCCCTGGCCGTGGCCGGGGTGCTCTCCATTCGCCTGGCCGGCGACTGGCTCGGAGCCATTTAGCCGAGTGGTCCCAAGGGGCTTGTGGCGGCTTCGGTCCGTGCTGCGGCTGCACCACTTCGACCGGTTTCGGCACGTGATGAGTGCCGGTTTCGGTGAGAGGCGGGGGGATGGGCGAGGCACGGGTAGGCTGGGTGCGGACCCACTCCCGACCGACCGCATCCAGGAGGACCGATGGGACGCATCGTCGTCGAGGTCATGCCCAAACCCGAGATTCTTGACCCGCAGGGCAAGGCCGTCATGGGCAGCCTGCCGCGACTGGGATTCGACCAGTTCACCGCAGTGCGTCAGGGACGGCGCTTCGAGCTGACCGTCGACGGGCCGGTCACCGACGCCCACCTGGCCGCCGCCACCGAGGCCGCGCAGACGCTTCTGTCCAACCCCATCATTGAGGACGTCGTCTCCGTGGCCGCCGACCCGACCGCCGAGGAGGCCTGAGTGACCCGCATCGGCGTCATCACCTTCCCCGGCACGCTGGACGACGTCGACGCCGCTCGCGCCGTCCGCCTGGCCGGGGCCGAGCCCGTCTCCCTGTGGCACAAGGACGCCGATATCCGCGGCGTCGACGCGGTCGTGGTCCCGGGCGGCTTCTCCTACGGCGACTACCTGCGCTGCGGCGCCATCGCCCGCTTCGCCCCGGTTATGGATGAAGTCGTGGCCGCCGCCGGACGGGGCATGCCCGTGCTCGGCATCTGCAACGGCTTCCAGGTGCTCACCGAGGCCCACCTCCTGCCCGGAGCGCTGATCCGCAATGACCACCAGAAGTTCATCTGCCGCGAGCAGCGCCTGCGCGTGGAGTCCACGACCACCGCGTGGACGGGCCTGTTCGACAAGGGCGAGGAGATCGTCATTCCGCTGAAGAATGGCGAAGGCAACTTCATCGCCTCCGACGCCGAGCTCGACCGCCTCGAGGGCGAGGGCCTGGTGGTCTTCCGCTATCTGGGCAACCCCAACGGCTCCGCCCACGACATCGCCGGAGTGCGCAACGAGCGCGGCAACGTCGTCGGCCTCATGCCGCACCCCGAGCACGCCGTCGAGCCCGGCTTCGGTCCCGATGCCGCCGCCGGGCCGCGCCAGGGCGTGGACGGACTGCGCCTGTTCCAGTCCGCCATCAGCGCCCTGGTGGGTGCCTGAGCCGAACGCGCGGGCGGCGGTCTTCCCACCCCCCCTACCGGCAACCGCAACCGCCCCACTCACCGAGACCGGCACTAATGACGTGCCGAAACCGGGCGAAGTGGCTGCGGGCTGGCCCGAGCCTGGGGCGGTGGCCGTGCTCTCATGACGTCGAGCTCGCCGGTGCGGCGGTGAGGCCGCCTTCGTGGAGCTGAGCTTGTGCGCGCCGTCGTCGAGCTCGACCGTCACCCGCCCACTCGGACGCCATCATCGCCCGCAGCGGGGACGATAGCCCCATTGCACTTCGTTAAGTAAGTGAGCTAAGTTAGTCGGGTCGTGAGAAGTCATGGCCGATCCACGGAGGACTGTCTCCTTCCAACGCCCAGAGGTCCTCGCCAACGGTGGCGAATACGAAAGTAGGCACGCAATGCAGCTGCTCCACACTCCCATCACCCGTCGCTCCCTTTTTGCCTCCGCCGCAGCGGCTGCTGCCGCCGGTACGCTCGCAGCCTGCGGCGGGGGCTCCAACACGAACACCGGGGGCTCAACGGCCTCCGGTGGCGGCACCTTGACCATCTTCAACGGGGCCACCGGAACCGTCACGGCAAACTTCAATCCCCAGAGCCCCACCGCGCTTCAGCCCACCCGTGGTGTCATCTATGAAACGCTCTTCTTCTACAACCTCATCACCGGTGCGGACCCCGAGCCCATGCTGGGGACGGAGTTCAGCTGGAACGACGACGGTACCGAACTCACGGTGAAGACCCGCGAAGGAGTCACCTGGTCTGACGGGGAACCCTTCACCGCCAATGACGTGGCCTTCACCTTCAACCTCATCCAGAAAACTCCGGCGCTCAACACCTCGGGACTGGCCGCCACCGCGGAGGCCACGGATGACACCACCGTCGTGCTCACCTTCCAGCAGACCTCGTTCACTTCCGAGGCGGACACTCTGGGCAACCAGGCAATCCTCCCGGAGCACCTGTGGAAGGACGTTGCTGAGCCCGACACCTACACCAACGAGGAGCCCGTGGGCACGGGCCCGTTCGTGCTGGACAGTGTGTCCTCGCAGTCCTACTCCCTGGTAGCTAATGAGAACTACTGGAACGGCAAACCGAAGGTGGAGGAAATCCGCTACATCTCGCTCGAGAACGCGGATTCCGCGTCCGCTTCGCTGGTGGCCGGTGAAGTCGACTGGATGAGTGCCTTCCTGCCGGGTATTGACGACATCATCGCCTCCAACCCCGATCTCACCTACGTCAATACCCCGGCACTGACGAGTTGCATCTACGCCTCCTGCAACCCCGAGCTCGGCTCAAGCGGGCCGCAGACAGATAAGGCGGTACGGCAGGCTATCTACTACGCCATGGACCGCAGCCAGCTCAACCAGTTGGCCGGAGGCGGACTCGCCGGCGAGGCCTCCCCCTCATACCTGGTTCCCGGGCGCGACGACGATTGGATCGTCGACCAGGAGAACCTGACGGTGCCGCAGTCGCCGGACGTGGACAAGGCCAAGCAGATTCTCGAGGACGCCGGCTGGGTTGAGGGCACCGACGGCATTCGCGTCAAGGACGGGGAGCGCCTGGCGCTGACCATCCAGACCGTCACCGGCTGGTCTGACTTCATCTCCATCAACGACACCCTCGTGCAGCAGCTGGCCGAGGTCGGCATTGAGTTGAGCACCTCGCAGGTCTCCTGGAACGAGTGGAACCAGAAGGAGGTTTCCGGAGACTTCCAACTCTCCCTGGATTCCCTCAACTTGGGCGCCTCCACCGACCCCTACTTCACGTATAACCGCATGCTGCACTCCGACAACACCGCACCGGTGGGTGAGTCCGCTATCGGCGGCAACTACAGCCGCTACGTCAATGACACGGTCGACGCCGCGATCCGTGCGGCCAGTCAGACCGACGACGCCGAGGAGAAGCGGCGGCAGTACGGGATCGTTCAGGAGCAGATCGCGCAGGACATGCCCTACATCCCGATCTACGTCAACTCCATGCTCACCGAGTTCAACACCTCGCGCTACACGGGCTGGCCCACCGAGGACGACCTGTATGCGCTGCCTGCGTCCTGGGGCAGCTGGTCCAGCGGCATCATCCTGCAGCGGCTGGAGCCCGCGGCCTGAGGCATACGGAGTAACGACGGCGGGCCCGCCCGGCGCGGGCCCGCCGTGGCTACCCGTCTGCGTCATGCACTTGGAAAGCAGAGGCTACAAGGTTGCGATTCCTCCTGAGAAAACTTGGGTTCTACGCCATTGCCCTATGGGCGGCCGTCACCCTCAACTTCCTGCTGCCCCGGTTCCTGCCGGGAAACCCCGTCGACATTATGGTCTCGCGCCTGGCGACGCGCGGCCAGGTCAGTCCCGCGACGCGCCAAGCTATTGAGGCGCTTCTGGGAACGGATTCGGGCGCGAGCCTGTGGGACCAGTACGTCCAATACCTCGGTCAGCTCGTACGCGGCGACCTCGGGGTATCCGTCGCCTATTTCCCGACTCCAGTCGGGCAGGTCATCGGACAGACCCTGCCCTGGACGATCGGGCTCGTCGGCCTGGCCACCATCATCTCCTTCTTGGCGGGCATCGTCATGGGAACGATAGCCGGCTGGAAGCGTGGGCGCTTCCTCGACAACATCATTCCCGGACTGACCATGCTGCAGTCGGTGCCCTACTTCTGGCTCGCACTCATCCTGCTGTTCCTCTTCGCCTCCACCTGGCGGATCTTCCCGATCCACGGCGGATACGACGTATACGGAACCGTCCCCGGGCTCAACTGGCCCTTCATCAAATCCGTGGCCTACTACGGCATTCTGCCGGCGATCACCATCGTCATCTCCTCCGTCGGCGGCTGGACGCTGGGCATGCGCAACATGATGGTGTCCACCATGAGCGAGGACTACATCCTCACCGCCGAGGCCAAGGGTCTCAGCCCCCGTCGCATCCGCATCTGGTACGCGGCCCGCAACGCTGTTCTGCCGTCCATCTCGGGTTTCGCGATCTCGCTGGGCTTCGTCGTCGCCGGTTCGCTCGTCACCGAGCAGGTCTTCTCCTACCCCGGTATTGGCACCGCCCTGTACCAGGCGGTCAACAACAACGACTACGCCCTCATGCAGGGGATCTTCTTGGTCATCACCCTGTCCGTGCTGGGGGCCAACCTCATCGTCGATCTGCTGTACGGCGTCATCGATCCGCGCACGCGCGCCCGCGGCTGAAGGAGCTCCCCACATGTCTGCAGAAACCTCAGCCGAACTTACCGGCACATCACCGCGCAAGGGTGCCAGCCGCTTCCGCGTCCGCGTCACCCCCAAGCTCATCGTCGGCACCACCATCGTGACGCTCACCGTCCTGTTCGGACTTATCGGCCCGCTCGTCGTCGGCAATCCGTCAACCGTACGCAACATGGGCATGTCAGCGCCCTCGAGCGCATTCCCCCTCGGGACCACCCAGACCGGTCAGGACGTGCTCGCCCAGCTCGCCTACGCCACCCGCGGCTCGCTCCTCATCGGAGTCGTCGTGGGCAGCCTGACCCTCATCCTGTCGGCCTTCTTCGGGGTTGTGGGAGCCTTCATCGGCGGCATCGTGGATGACCTGTTCTCCCTATTCACCAACATCATGTTGGTCTTCCCCGGCCTCCCGCTGGTCATCATCATCTCCAGCTACGTTCCCAAGAAGAGCATCTGGCTGGTGGCCTTCATCCTGTCGCTCACGAGCTGGGCCGGATCGGCACGCGTACTGCGGGGAGTCACACTGTCGGTCCGCAGCCGCGACTACGTGCTGGCCGCCCGCGTCAGCGGGGAGAAGACCTGGCGCATCCTGACCGTGGAGATTCTCCCCAACCTCATCCCGCTGCTCGCCTCGCAGGTGGTCGGCGCAGTGATCGCCGGCATCCTGGGTGAGGCCGGACTGTCCTTCCTCGGCTTGGGAGCATCGGGCTCGTTCACCTGGGGGACGATGCTCTTCTACGCGCAAAACGGGCTCGCCCTCCGACTCGGTGCCTGGTGGTGGTTCATCCCACCGGGCCTCATGCTGGCGCTCTTCGGCGCCGCACTGTCCATGATCAACTACTCCATTGACGAGACGATCAACCCCAAGCTGCGGGCGGCCACGGATGCGAAGAAGCGTCGTCGTGCGCGGCGACGCGCCGAGTCCACTCGTTCCCCTCACCCCCAGAAGGTTGCCGCATGACCACCCAGACCACGACTGTGAGCGGGACCGGCCAAAGGGGCCGGCCAGCCGTCCTCACCATTGAGCACATGTCGATCGACTACGACGTCGAGCCTCCCGTCCACGCCGTCAAGGACGTGTCCCTCACGCTGCACCGCGGTGAGATCCTCGGTCTTGCGGGGGAGTCCGGATGCGGCAAGTCCACGCTCGCTTACGGCGTGGTCCAGCTGCTCAAGGACCCGGCGCGCCGCGTGAGCGGCTCGGCGGTCTTCCACTCGCGGGAGGGCTACGACATTGACCTCACGGCGCTGACCGGCGCCGATTTACGGGCCGTGCGCTGGGACAAGATTGCCATGGTCTTTCAGGGCGCCATGAACTCCCTCAACCCGGTGCTCAAGGTCAAGACCCAGCTTGGCGACGTGCTCAGCACTCACCGGCCCGAGATGTCCAAGGAGCAACGGCTTCAGCGCAGCGGCGACCTGTTGGAAAGCGTGGGGGTGGAGCGCAACCGTTTGAACGCCTACCCGCATGAACTCTCCGGCGGCATGCGGCAGCGGGTCATGATCGCCATGGCTCTCGCCCTCGAGCCGCAAATCCTCATTATGGACGAGCCGACCACCGCCCTCGACGTCGTCGTCCAGCGGGAAATCCTGCAGGAGATCTCCAGGCTGCGCCAGGAGCTCGGCTTCGCGGTCATCTTCATTACGCACGATCTGCCGCTGCTGCTGGAGATCTCCGACCGGATCGCCGTCATGCGCGAAGGGGTTGTCATCGAGCTCGACGACGCGATTGAGCTGTACACCAACCCCAAGGAGGAATACACCAAGCAGTTGCTCAGCTCCTTCCCCTCGCTGACCGGCCAGCGCGGTGACTTCGTCCGTACCAGCCGCACTCATCACAAGGAGCAGTCATGACCGTCCTCGAAGCGAGGCACCTCGTCAAGGAGTACACGCTCCGCAACGGGCTGCACAGCTCAATCCTGCGTGCGGTGGACGACGTCTCGTTCCGCCTGGTGCCCGGCAAGACCATCGCCCTGGTCGGGCAGTCCGGGTCGGGCAAATCCACCATTGCCAAGCTCCTGCTGCGCCTGGAATCGCCAACCTCCGGCGAGATCCTCCTCGACGGCGAGCCCGTCAGCCGCCGTGACTTGGCCGCATACCGGAGCACGGTGCAAATGGTCTTCCAGGATCCCTTCGCCTCACTCAACCCCTACCACACGATCGGGCACCACCTGGCTCGCCCCGTGCGCCTGCACAATCCGCACCTGGGTAAGGACGCGGTGCGTGAGCGGGTGCTGGACCTGCTGCACCGCGTGCGCCTGGATCCCGCGCAGGACTATGCCGACCGCAAGCCGCATGAGCTCTCCGGCGGTCAGCGCCAACGCGTGGCCATCGCCCGGGCACTGGCTCCCGATCCCGGCATCCTCATTGCCGACGAACCGGTGTCCATGCTGGATGTGTCGATTCGGTTGGGCGTGCTCAACCTGCTGGCCGAACTGCAGGAGGCGAATGACCTCGGCGTCCTGTACATCACCCACGACCTGGCAACCGCCCGCCACTTCTCCGACGAAATCATGGTGCTCTACCACGGCGACGTGGTGGAGCACGGGCCCTCCGACTCGGTCATCCTCCACCCGCATCACGAGTACACCAAGCGGCTCCTGGCGGCAGCTCCCGACCCGGAGCGACGCCTGGCGGAGCTGCGTCAGCGGCGGGAGGCAACCCACTGATGGGACACACACATATGGCAGCGCGACGGTGGCTGTTCACCGGTGACTCGATCACCGAATGGGGACGCGCCAACACGCATGATCCCCACGATCTGGGCGACAACTACGTGAGGCTTCTGGCCGATGAGCAGTTAACGGGGCAAACCGTCCTCAACACCGGGGTGGGTGGGGATCGCCTCGCGGACCTGGCCGCCCGTTGGCAGGAGGATGTGGTGGCGCTGAGCCCCGACGTGCTCAGCGTCTACATCGGCATCAACGACACCTGGCGGCGCTACGACGAGGGGCTTATCTCTCCCGTCCCCGCCTTCACACGCACTCTGCGGGAGCTGCTGGCTCCCTTTGCGGCCGCCGGCACGCCGTTGGTCCTCATCTCCCCCTTCGTCTTGCCCTACCCAGGCGAGAACCGGGACTGGCAGGAGGACCTGGGGCCGCGGATCCACGCCATTGCGAGCGTCGCCGCCGAGCTGGGCGCCCTTCACGTCCCGCTGCAGCAGCCCATGGAGGCACTCGCGGCCCGAATCGGGGCCGAGCGCGTCGCCGCCGACGGCGTTCACCCCACGCCGGCCGGCCACCGGGTCATTGCCGATCAATGGTGGCGGGCCTGGCAAACCGTCGGGGCCGAAGCTCCGACGCGTCCATAACCAACCAACGAAGCTAAGCGAGAACACACCGATGCAGCACACGACGCAGACCTCTCTCAACTCCGGCTGGCAGCTGAGCCATCTGGCGGGTGCGGTGCCCGAAGAAGTACGGCTCCCCGAGACGGTTGCGGCAACCGTCCCCGGATGCGTACACACCGACCTGCTCGAAGCCGGGCTCATTCCCGACCCGCTCGACGCCGACAACGAGGACGCACTGGCATGGATGTGGCGCTGCGACTGGCGCTATCAGCTCCGTTTTGCCGCCGCGCCGCCGACAGCTGGGGAACACGTTGAACTCGTCTTCGACGGCCTGGACACGCTGGCAACGATCACGCTCAACGGCATTGAGCTGGGGAGGGTCGACAATCAGTTCCGCCAATACCGCTACGACGTCGGTGCCGTGCTGCGCCAGGGGGAGAACCAGCTCGTCATCGACTTCGCCTCGGCACTCAATGCCGCCGAGGAACGCGAGCGGGTCCACGGAGTCTACCCGCATGTCAATGCACACCCCTTCTCCATGGTGCGTAAGAGCTCCTGCTCCTTCGGCTGGGACTGGGGGCCGGTGACGATCACCGCCGGCATCTGGAAGCCCGTTCGGCTGGAGCGGTGGCGTGGCGCTCGGGTGCGCGACGTGCGCCTGGGGGTCGATCTGGAGGGGCGGACCGGTGTGGCTCGGCTGGTCGCGCAGGTCGAGCGCGATGCGGGCGCGCCCGCATCCGCCCTGTCCTACAGCGTCGCCGGAACGACGGTCGACGCCAGGGTCGATGCTCCCGGGGTCACCGAGGTTGTGCTCGAAGCGCGCGTGGAGGACCCCGAGCTGTGGTGGCCCCGCGGTTACGGCGCCCAGGCGCTGCATGAGTCGGTGCTGAGCCTGGACGGGGCGCCGGTCTGGTCGCGCGCAGTGGGTTTCCGGCACATGGAGGTCGATCTGAGCCCGGACGACGTCGGCGCTCCGCTGCGCCTCAAGGTCAACGGTGAGCTAGTGCTCGTCAAGGGGGTCAACTGGATTCCCGACGACGTCTTTCCCACCCGTATCACCCGCGGCCGCTACCGCCGTGCCCTCGCCGACGCCGTGGAGGCGAACTGCAACACCGTGCGCGTGTGGGGCGGCGGCATCTACGAGTCGGAAGACTTCTATGACGCCACCGACGAACTTGGGCTGCTCGTCTGGCAGGACTTCCTGTTCGCCTGTGCCGCCTACAGCGAGGAGGAGTGGATGCGGAGCAACGTCATCCACGAGGCTCGTCAGGCGGTCAGTCGCCTAGCGGGACGCGCCTCCTTGGCACTGTGGTGCGGAAGCAACGAGAACGAAACCGGCTTCCAGGAATGGGGCTGGAGGGAGCGCCTGGCCGGCAGGGCATGGGGGCAGGGCTACTACCGGGAGCTGCTTCCCAGCATCGTCGCCGAACTCGACCCGACCACGCCCTATATTCCCTCCAGCCCGTTCAGCCCCGACCCGCAGGCAGCCGCGAACAACCGCACCGACGGCGACACCCACGTGTGGGACGTGTGGAATGAGGTCGACTACCTGCACTATGCGGATCAGGCGCCACGGTTCGCCTCCGAGTTCGGTTTCGGTGGCCCCATGGCCTACTCCACGCTCACTGGCGCGGTGCATGACGAGCCGCTGGACGTCGCCGGTGCGCAACTGGCCGTCCATCAGAAGGCCGAGGACGGCTTCGCGAAGCTGAGCCGCGGCCTGGAGGCCCACTTGCCCGCCCCGGCGGACTTCCGGCACTGGCATTGGGCCACACAGCTCAACCAGGCGCGTGCCCTCGATTTCGGAGTGAGCCACTTCCGCTCGCTCGTCCCCCTGTGCACGGGGTCGCTCATCTGGCAGCTCAACGACTGCTGGCCGGTCATCTCCTGGGCCGTGGTCGACTCCGCCGGGGTCCGCAAACCCGCGTGGTATGCGCTCCGCCATGCACAGGAGGACCGCATGCTCTGCCTGGAGCCGGCCGGCGACGGGCGGGTTCGCCTGGCTGTGGTCAACGATCAGCCGCAGCCGTGGCAGGCGAAGGTCCACATCGGACGCGGCAACCGGCACGGGCTGGAAGTCAGTTGGGAGGACCCGCTGAGCATGAGCGTCGCGCCCCGTTCAGTCAGCTCGGTGGAGCTGGAGCTGCCCAGGGACAGTGACGGCTTCCTGGTGGCGCAGGCCGACGACGCACGCCGGGCCGTCTGGTTCGTTGCCACCGACCGCGAAGCCGGCCTGCCCGCTCCCGCGGCGGACACGAACATCCAACGCATCGACGGCGGCTACCGGATCGACGTCACCGCCCGGGTGCTGCTGCGGGATCTCGCGCTGACCGCCGATAGCGAGCTGCCCGGCTCCGGCGTCGACGACATGCTGGTCACCCTGCTGCCCGGCGAGACGGCGTCGTTCACCGTCAGGACGGACGTCGAGCTTGAGGATCCGCGTGTTCTGACCGCCTGGCCGGTGCTGCGCAGCGCCAATGACTTGGCTGCCGGGGGCGCCGGCGACGCTTCGGGTCAGAGCAGCGGCTCCGCGGGGAAGCGCCCGTCACCGGGGCGGTGACACCTCGGCCACAGAGGCGCGGCGCAGCCAGTGGTGCGCGGGTTCGGGGACCTCGAATGAGGATTCCCCGGACTCGATGCGCCGCACACACTGGGCGATGGTCCGGCCGAATGCGTGAACGTCTTGTGCTATCGCGGTGATTGGAGGGGAGGCCAACTGGCATGATGCGGAGTCGTCCCAGGCGACCAGGCTGACGTCGTCGGGAACCTGCATGCCCAGGGCGGAGGCGGTGGCGAGCCCAGCCAGTGCCATGGTGTCGTTGTCGTAGATGATGGCCGTGGGGCGCCCGGCTGCCGGGAGCCCCAGCAGCTCGGCGGTGGCACGGCGCCCAGATTCCTCGCTGTACTCACCCGCGACAATCCGCACGGAAATGCCCAGTTCCTGGGCAATCTGGCGGGAAACCGTATTCCGAATGTGGGTATGTGCCAGGTGGGAGGGGCCGCTCACGCGAGCAATCCGAGTGTGTCCGAGCGCATGCAGACGTTCAAGAACCCGCCGGGTCGATTCCACATTGTCGGAGACGATCGAGGCGGACCCGGGCGCGGGCGTTTCTACACCGGCATGAAGCGACGCCAGACCGAGCTGGTCAACCAGCGCCGGACGCGGGTCATTGACGAGCGGATTGACGAGAATGACCCCGTGGACGAAACCCTGCGCGGACCAGCGCCGATACACCTCGAGTTCCTCCTGCAGGCCGGGCACCTGATGCAGGAAGAACAGAATCTGGGTGTGCTGGAGGCCCTCCTCGATGCCGTCGGCCGTTTCCGACCAGAAGGGTTCGGCGGTGAGCAGGCCGCGCGGGCGGGCAAGGACCATTCCCCAGCGGTGGTGATCCATCGTGGGCTCGCTCATCAAGGCCCCTTACTTCTGGGTGGTGGCTGATAGCTCGCGGATGCTGTCCCGGAAGTGCCGGGAACACGCCATAGTCTAAATCGAAGTGAGAATCTAGGATCCCCTCCGGCTCCAAGGCGCCGGAACGAGCGGCAGAAAGAGGAGCATGTGATGGTGCGAGGCACCGACACAAAGGCGCTGGTCTTTGACCTGGTGCGCGCCTCCGATCGAACCTCCCGGGCTGAACTCGTCAAACGAACCGGGCTGACGGGAGCCACGATCTCGACGATCACCCGCCGTTTATTGGACGAAGGGCTGCTGGAGGAGACCGGCCGGGCGCCTTCCACCGGGGGCAAGCCGCGGACCTTTGTCAGCGTCGTTCCGGATGCCAGATACGCGGTGGGTGTGCATCTGACGCGCACCGACATGGTGCTGGTACTCACCGATCTACTGGGCGCCATTATTGGGCGCACTCGGCGCGAGGTGGCGCAGCATCCCGGGCAGGACGGCTTTGCGCAAGCAGTGCATGCGGCGGTCGACGAGATCATCGTCGGCACCGGTGTGGATATCACCAAAACAGCCGGTGCCGGGGTGGTGGTTTCGGGTGCGGCCCATTCCGAGCCGCTGGGGGCGAGCTCCCCTGAGGACCTCAGCCGTTTCCGCACTTCCCTGGTCCAGGCAATCGGCATGCCCGTGCTCATGGACAATGACGCAACTGCCGCCGCACTCGGGGAATGGTGGGTCTCGCCGCGCGGAAGAGCGGACGATGCCCTGGTGGTGTATCTCGGCGCCGGGATCGGCGGGGGACTTCTCGTCGGGGGACGGTTGCAGCGGGGGACCTCCGCTAATGCGGGGGAGCTCGGACACGTGTGTGTGGATCTCAATGGGCCGGTGTGTTCATGTGGTGCCCGCGGATGCGTGGAGGCAATTGCCGGGCCGCGAGCCGTCGTGCAGCAGGCCCTGGCGGACCCGGACATTGCCGGTCCGGCTGGTTTGGGCCAGGAGATAGGCAGTCGTGGATCGGTGGAGGCCGACTTTGCCGCCGTCGCCCGGGTGGCGCATCTGGGTAACGAGCGAGCCCATCGCCTACTGGATCACTCGGCGCGTGCGCTCGCGGTATCTATTCGCTCCGTCGTTAACGTGCTGGACAATGCCTCGGTCATACTCACCGGGCCGAGCGCTGCGGTGGCCGGCGCGGTTTATCTCCCGGCCATTGACCAGGAGGTGCGTATGAGTTACGCGACTCAGTTCGCCCGTCCGATAGCGGTCAGGCTGTCTCAGAACTGCGGCACCGCGGCGGCGCTGGGGGCTGCGGCGATGGTGCTCGATTCTGCAATTCGGTCCTCCTAGCGGTTGTCTCGGGTGGCGTTGCCGTCCGCCACAACCGCAACCGCCCCACTCACCGAAACCGGCACTTGTAACATGCCGAAACCGGCACTAATGACGTACCGAGACCGGCACTTGTGACGTACCGAAACCGGTCGAAGTGGCTGCGGGCTGGCCCAAGCCCGGGGCGGTGGTCGTGCTCTCGTGACGTCGCGCTCGTGTGTGGCGGCGGGGCCGCCTTCGTGGAGCTGGGCGCGTGTGCGCCGTCGTCGAGCTCGACCGTCACCCGCCCACTCGGACGCCCCGCCCCGGCGGGACTGCGCCCGGGCCGCCATCGCCTTTCGGTCGAGGGACGCGCTCTTACCCGAGCGCGGTGGATAACAACGGGCTAAATAGCCTTTCTGAAGTCGATTGTGAGCTGTGGATAACCTCGAGCAAAGCTGGTGATGTAGGCATGCGGTGGAGACGCAAGCGCAACGGAGCTGAAGTCGGAGAGTATGCGCAGGGAGCAGCTGCGGTACTGGCGCGTCTTCATGCGGTTCGGCCGCGGGTACCGTCGTGCTCGTCGGCGAGAATGGTGTTATTGCAACGATTTGACCGACAGGTCGCGGGTGCGATATGGAGCGTCGCGGACGGCGGCGGTCGTCATCCCGGCGCGCGGATGGGGTGCGAATCTGAGTGTTAGCTGCATGCCCACAGGGCAAGCGGCGTCATCTCCACGGTCACCCGAGTCTGTGCACAAAGCTGTGGACAAAATCTGTGGATAACCGCTGGGGTCCGTCCCGGGGCGCTGCCGTCCGTTCCAGGCCGTCTACTCCACGGCGTGCGCGATGGCGTCGACCAGCTCCCGCAGGTGTCGATCGGGCAGGAACTCCCGGCGCACCGCCTCGTGCGCCGCCAGCCCCATCTCGCCGGCTCGTTCCGGGAACCGCAGCACGTCGGCGACCGCCTGAGCCCAGGCGGCACCGTCGGTCGGATCGACGAGTACGCCGTCGACGCCGTCCTCGATCTGATCCTCAATACCGCCCACGGCCGAGGCGACCACGGGGGCCTTCTTCCACATCGCCTCCGCGACCGGCAGGCCGAAGGCCTCGACGAGGGAACGCTGCGTGACCACGTCGGCTACACGCTGGATGGCGTTGACCACGGTGGCGTTGACATCGCGGTCGTGCGTGGGGACCGCGGCAATGTGTACGCGCGCCGCCACCGATTCCGGCAACAGATCCCAGCGGTCGAGCACCTCACCGAGCACGGCGGCGGACTCGCCGTCGCGCTCTGGGTCGGGGTCGGGGCCCACCAACAGCAGGTGCGCATCGGTTGGCAGCAGCTCGATATTGTCCGCGAACGCGTCGATGAGCTCCTTGCCGCCCTTGAGGCGGTCCCAGCGCGAAACCTGGGCAATGACGCGCGCCCCCTGCGGTACCGGCAGCCCCGCTCCAGCCAACGACGGCAGCTCGCGAATCGCATCCGGCCGCCCGTCCTCGTGGACGAAGGCCACCGCCTCGAACGGGGGCTCGCCGGCGAAGATGCCGGCCAGTCGCGCCACCGACCAGGCCTCATCGAGGTCCAGTACTCGGTTCTTGGGGGAATCAGGGTTGATGGATGGCGCGATCACCGCGCACCGCTCGGGTTCAACGAAGGGCGGGCGATAGTTCGGCCGCGAGACGACGACGAGGTCGACCTCCTCGAGGTAGCGGTCCAGGAATGCCCAGGCGCGTTGACCGGCGTCGCCGGTGTCCTGAGCACCCAGGTGGCAGCGCCAGATCACGACGGCGCCGGCTGCCTTGAGTGCCTTAGCGAGTCCCGCGGTGGGCGGGTCGTGCAGGATGACGACGTCGCCGTCGCGAATGTCGTCGACGACGTTCTCGGCGTTGGAGGCGATGACGTGCTCGTAGATGTCGCGTTGCTTGTCCGCGAGCTTGCCGCCGTCGCCGCGATCGCCGTGGATGCCGGCATGCAGTCTGGCCGAGATGGTGGTGAATTCCCGCGGCGCATCGAGTACAAGCCAGCGGGCATCCAGGCCGGCCCCCAGCGCGTAGCCGACCAGCGGGGCGACGGTTTCTGCGGGGCCCGAGGCCGCCGCAGAGGTGGGGGTCACCGTCCAGACGGTGCGGCCTTCAAGCAAACTGCGGGCCGCGGCGACGCCGTCACGCAGACGACGGGTGGCAACCTCATCCAGGTGGCTCTCGAGGTCCGAAAGGGGCAGCGGGGCGACGTCGATGGTTCTCATAACCCGATCCTGCCCCAATGTTGTGTGAGGCGCAGCACTTTCGGCGGCGCGCCGTGCGGGTTGTGGTGTTGTTTCGACCTCACCGGCCTGGATGGCCTTGCGTGGCCGGGGCGGTGCGGGGGAGGCTGGACCTTGTTCTAGATGCGTGGCGAGGGGACGTGCTCTCCTCGCTGAGCACTTCCCCGCGTTACGCCGTGAAGAAAGCGACCGATGAGCCAGAGCCCCAACCCCGCTGACCCCTCCCAGCAGCCGGCCGATTACGGCCAGGCTCCCATCAACGGCTACGGCCAGGCGCAGCCTTCCGCCTACGGTCAGCCCGGCTACGACGCCCCCGCCTACGGTCAGCCGGCCTATGGCCAGCCCGCTTACGGCCAGCCGACCTACGCTCAGCCCGGCTATGGCGCCTACGGTCAGCCCGGCTACGTGCAGCCCAAGTCGAAGGTGGCCGCGGCGTTGCTGGCCTTCTTCCTTGGTGGTCTGGGCATCCACAACTTCTACCGCGGCCAGACCCGCAGGGGAGTCCTCCACCTGTGCCTGATCGCTGCGACGGTGGTGCTGTTCATCATTGGTGGCGTGGTTCTGGCGACGAACGCCGACGCCTACGGCTATGTGGCGGACGGACCCTCCGCCGCGGCCGGGCTGCTCTTCATCCTGGGTGGGTTCATCGCCTCCGGCAACTCGATCTGGGCCTTCATCGAGTTCATCCTCATCCTCGTGTCCAAGGACGGCAGCCTTCAGTGAAGGCACCCGGATACGCACACGTGAGCGTGACCCGCTAGACGTCCGAGTCGGCCCCGAACCCCCGCGGTTCGGGGCCGACCGCATTGTGGTACGCAGTAACCGTGGCACGAAGTAGGTGCCCGGCGGCTCCGCCGGGTAATCTCGGACCTGGTTCCACCGCCCACCCAGGAGCATCCATGTCTGCTGCCCCGTCCACCGGCACACCCGAGTCCGCCTCCCGCCCCGTCGATCGCCCCGACACCGTCCAGGACGCCGCGGCCACTCCTGACCAGGAGATGCCCTACCGCGAGCTCGGCCTCAAGGACGACGAGTACGCCTCGATCAAGGACATTCTTGGGCGCCGTCCCACCGCTGCGGAGCTCGCCATGTACTCGGTCATGTGGTCCGAGCACTGCTCCTACAAGTCCTCCAAGCTGCACCTGCGTCAGTTCGGTGAAAAGACCACCGCGCAGATGCGCGAGCACCTGCTGGTGGGCATGGGTGAGAACGCCGGCGTCGTCGACATCGGCGACGGCTGGGCGGTCACCTACAAGGTCGAGTCGCACAACCACCCCAGCTTCGTGGAGCCCTACCAGGGTGCCGCCACCGGCGTCGGCGGCATCGTGCGCGACATCATCTCCATGGGCGCCCGGCCCGTGGCGGTTATGGACCAGCTGCGCTTCGGCGCGGTCGACCACCCCGACACCGCCCGCGTCGTCCACGGCGTCGTCGCCGGGGTCGGCGGCTACGGAAACTGCCTGGGCCTGCCCAATATCGGCGGCGAGACCGAGTTCGACCCTTCCTATCAGGAGAACCCGCTCGTCAACGCCCTGTGCGTGGGGGTGCTGCGCCACGACGACATCCACCTCGCCAACGCCTCCGGCGCCGGCAACCAGGTGGTCCTGTTCGGCGCCCGCACCGGGGGCGACGGCATTGGCGGCGCCTCCATCCTGGCGTCGGAGTCCTTCGAGGACGGCATGCCGGCCAAGCGGCCCAGCGTGCAGGTGGGCGACCCCTTCATGGAGAAGGTCCTCATCGAGTGCTGTCTGGACCTGTTCGCAGCGGACCTGGTGCTCGGCATTCAGGACCTCGGCGCCGCCGGCATCTCCTGCGCCACCAGCGAGCTGGCCTCCAACGGCGACGGCGGCATGCACGTCGACCTGGAGAACGTGCTGCTGCGAGACCCCACCCTGACCGCCGGCGAGATCCTCATGAGCGAGTCCCAGGAGCGCATGATGGCCGTTGTCGCCCCCGAGAAGCTCGACGACTTCATGGCCGTCATTGACAAGTGGGATGTGGAGGCCAGCGTCATCGGCGAGGTCAATGGCACCGGGAGGCTGACCATCGACCACTTCGGGGAGCGGATCGTCGACGTCGACCCGCGCACCGTCGCCCACGAGGGCCCCACCTACGACCGCCCCTACGCCCGGCCCGCCTGGCAGGACGCCCTCAATGCCGACACCTCCGGCTCTCTGCCCCGCCCCGAGACGGTGGAGGAGCTGGCCGCGCAGGTGCGCGCCGTCGTCACCAGCCCCAACCAGGCCTCATCCGCCTGGGTCACCGACCAGTACGACCGGTTCGTGCGCGGCGCCACCGCCCTGGCCCAGCCCGACGACGCCGGCGTCATCCGCGTGGACGAGACCACCGGCCGCGGCGTTGCCATCGCCACCGACGCCAACGGGCGCTTCGCCAAGCTCGACCCGGCCACCGGCGCCGCCCAAGCGCTGGCTGAGTCCTACCGCAACGTGTGCACCGTGGGCGCCAAGCCCCTGGCCGTCACCGACTGCCTCAACTTCGGCTCGCCGGAGGACCCCGACGCCATGTGGCAACTGGTTCAGGCCATCACCGGCCTGGCCGACGCCTGCCAGGAGCTGGGCGTGCCCGTCACCGGCGGCAACGTCTCCCTGTACAACTCCCACGGCAAGGTCAAGGGGCAGCTCGACTCCTCCATCAACCCCACCCCTGTGGTGGGAGTGCTGGGCGTCATGGACGACGTGCGTCGCGCCAACCCCTCCGGCTGGCATGAGGAGGGGCTGGCGATCATCGCGCTGGGCAGCACCGCCGACGAGCTGGACGGCTCCGCCTGGACTCGGGTCATCCACGACCACCTGGGCGGGCTGCCCCCGCGCGTCGACCTGGAAGCGGAAGCGGCGCTTGGACGCGTGCTGCTGGCACTGAGCGAGGTCGACCTGCCCGACGGCTCCCGACTGGTGCGCGCCGCCCACGACCTGTCCACGGGCGGGCTCATCCAGACGCTGGTGGATTCCACCTTGCGCTTCGGTGTCGGCGCGGCTATCGACCTGGCCGCGCTGCCCGGCGACGTCGACGACTTCACGGCGCTGCTGTCCGAGTCCGGAGCCCGGGCGCTGGTGGCGGTGCCCGAGGCGGCCGTGCCCGCGGTCGCGGCGGCGGCCGAGGCGGAGGACGTGGCCTGGGGACGCCTGGGCACGACCGGCGGTGACATGCTCGCCATCACCGGCACGGATCTGCTGGCCGACGGCGGTTCCGGTCGCCCACTCGTGCTGGACCTGGCCGAGCTGCGTGAGGCGGTGGACGCCACTCTGCCGGCGCTTTTCTAAAGCCCGGCCGATGTTGGTCATTGCACAGGGGATGGCCTTGAGGCGTTCGCTGGAATCCTGGTAGCGTGTTATCGGTTAATTGAATCCCCATTTCCTGGGTCAGAGGAATTGTCGAGAGGAAGAGGAAGGTCGATGGCTCACCCCGCGCCCACTCGCCGCGCTGTCACCAAGGGCGCCCTGTGGTCGGTGCCCGTGCTCGCCATGTCGGTTGCCGCTCCGGCGGCCGCGGTATCGGCAGGAAAGGGCGGTCACCTCGGCAGCAGCTATGGAATCGCAGCGGGCGGTAGCGCTTCCGACGGTACGGCCTACGCGATGTTCAGCGGCAATATCCGCTGGCACGCGGGTCCCGCTTCCGGTGACGGCTCCGACGACTGGCAGTACAGCGGTAGTGGGGTGGGCAGTGTCATCTCCGTCGAGATCCGCTCCACCGATGCCGATGTGGCCCTGAACGTCGTCAGGAACACTTACGTTAACGGCTACTACACCAACGCCACCGACGCCACGAATACGCATGAGCTGAAGCCGGGCGACAAGATCCTGAGTACTAATGGAAACACCTGGTGGACTGTCACCGAAGCCTCTGCCGGCGTGCTCAAGCTGACCTATAGTGCCCCTGTCGACGACAGTGAGGGTGGCATGCACTTCAACGATAAGGGTATCAACCTCTACTTCCAGCAGACCGGTGATCTCGATGCACGCGCCATCACTGTCACCGGATACCTTGACGGTGCGGCCACCCCCTTCCGTGCCGACCACACTGCGGCTGCGATCAGCCACGGTTTTGCCTTGGAGGACGGCGCTCTCGTAGGACTGGCCAACGCCGTGACCATGCAACCGTGAACGGATAATCGGTCCGGTATGACAGTACGGGTGCCGCCGCGGAAACGCGGCGGCACCCGTGTACGTTGTGGGGGCTGATCGTGTGGGTTGACGATCGGTGGCGCGGTCAGGCGCGCCGGTATCGCCGCAGCGCCTCCTCCTCGGCGGTCAGCACTAGCGTGTCCGGCTGATTGCGCAGGTAGGTCAGCAGCACCGCCGCCAACAGCGGGTAGGTCTGAGTGGACAGGAAGACCTCCCCGAGCTTCCAGGCGCATACCAGTTCCACGATGACAGCGGCCTCAAGGATGAGCTCGGACAAATCCTTGAGCTCCCGCCGCTGTGGGCGCAGCCCGAACCACACGAATACGCCGAGGAACACGAACAGGAAGAGCCAACCGCCTTCCTGGCGCAGCCCCGCGTAGGCATTGTGGAAGAACCACTCCGAATCTTCCAGATTCACCGTTGCCGTACCCAGGCCC
>NZ_JAWDJJ010000314.1:0-14045 GCF_032465695.1 Actinomyces sp. MRS3W | reverse complement strand
GCCCCACATCCCGACCCGGCCAGCCTCAAGGTGCTTGCACCACCGCGAACCAACAACGTACCGACAGCCGTCAGCACCGACCCGTCCCTCGCACGAGCTGCCACCGCGCCCGAAACTCACCCGCAGGGTGGGACGCCCACCCAGGCACGAAATGCCCAACTTGTGTCATGGAGCCGTAGCCTGGAGGAAACGCCCTTGGGCGGCAGTCGTCCGGCGCTGCCGCAGTGGCGGATGCGATCGACCGCTGACGGGAGAACACCGGTTCCTTCGTGCTGGTACCGAGTCGACCGGCGGCCCGTCGACCTGGCAGGGAAAGCGTCGTGACTCTGCTGGTGCCATAGAAGATTGTCCGGACCAACTTTGGATCACAGGCACTGTCCCCTTGACCTCCGCCCCACCCGGGGTTCATACTAGCGCCAACAATTCACGCGCGTGAACTGCTTTGCTTCCACCGTCAACGAGGACAGGACATCATGACCACCAAGTCGCTCTCAGTCGCCGTCATCGGCGCCGGTATGGCCGGCACCACCCACGCCAATGCCTGGCGCCAGGTTGGCACCGTCTACGACCTGGGCCTGCCCAAGGTCCGTCTGGCCGCCATCGCCGACGCCTACGAGCCCTTCGCCAAGGACGCCGCCGAACGCTACGGATACGAGAAAGCCGTCACCGACTGGCGCGACGTCGCCGACGATCCCAACATCGACATTGTCTCCATCGTGGTCGGCAACGCGCTGCACCGCGAAATCGCCGAGGCCATGATCCGCGCCGGCAAACACGTGCTGTGCGAGAAGCCTCTGGCCGACACATTGGAGAACGCCAAGGCCATGGCCGAGGCCGAGAAGGCGGCCGGCACCGTCACCTCCGTCGGCTTCACCTACCGCCGCAACGCCGCCGTCGCCGAGATCGCCAAGCTGGTCAAGGAGGGCCACCTCGGGGAGATCAACCACTTCGAGGGCCGGTACTGGTGCGATTACGGCGTCGATCCCAACACACCCATGGCCTGGCGCTACTCTGGTCCCATGGGCTCCGGCGCGCTGGGAGACGTCGGCAGCCACCTCATCGACACCGCCGAAACCATCTGCGGACCGCTCGTGTCCGTCTCCGGCGGCGCCATGATGACCTCCATCAAGCAGCGCCCCGTCGCCAAGGGCCACGTCACCCGCGGCACCGCCCTGGACGCCGAAAACGTGGAGATGGCTGACGTCACCAATGACGACGTCGCCACCTTCACCGGTCACTTCGCCAGCGGCGCGGTGGGCACCTTCTCCTGCTCGCGGGTGGCCTGGAACATGCCCAACGCGATGATGCTCGACGTGCTCGGCTCCAAGGGCCGCGCCTCCTGGGACCTGGCCCGCTGCGGCGAGATCAAGATCGACGACGCGGGCTCCCCCGCCGGCCTGGGCGGTGCCCGCCAGGTGCTTGTCAACCCGACCTTCCCCTACTTCGCGCGCGGCTCCTCCATGGCCTTCGGCGGGGTGGGACTAACCCAGATCGAGCAGTTCACCTACCAGGCCTATGCCTTCCTCCAGCAGGTCGCCGGTGTCACCGACGGCGCCCTGCCGCCCTGCGCCACCTTCGCCGACGGCTACCGTGAAATGCTTATTGCCGACGCCGTAGCCACCTCCGCCGCCAACGGCGGCGCCGCCGTCGATGTCACCGAGTTCAACCGCTGAGACCGGCGGCCCTTGACACTATCCACTCAACACTCACTCACCACAAGGAGAACACATCATGGCACTCAACTACGGCGCCTACACCGCCTGCCTCGGCGACCGTCCCCTGGAAGCCGCCCTCGACGTCCTCAAGGAAGCCGGTCTGACCGGCGCCGAGGTCAACGTCGGCGGGTTCATCCCCTCCCCCCACTGCCCCGTCGATGCCCTGCTCGCCTCCCAGGCGGCTCGCGAGGACTACCTCGGCATCTTCGCCGAGCGTGGCATGCGCCTGTCGGGTCTCAACACCTCCGGCAACCCCACCTCGCCGCTGCCTAATGAGGGGCTCAAACACGCCGAGGACATCCGCAACGCCATCAAGCTCGCCGGCCTGCTCGGCGTTGGCGAGATCGTCACCATGTCCGGAACGCCCGGCACGGACCCGACGGCGAAGTACCCCACCTGGGTCGTCAACCCGTGGAACGGCATCGACCTGGAGATCCTCGACTACCAGTGGAGCGTCGTCGTGCCCTTCTTCAAGGAGATTGACGCCCTGGCCCGGGACAACGACGTGCAGGTCTGCCTGGAGCTGCACCCGCGCAACCTGGTGTTCAACATTCCCGCCTTCGAGCGCCTGGTTGAGGAGACCGGGGCCACGAACATCAAGGTGAATATGGATCCCTCGCACCTGTTCTGGCAGCAGATGGACCCGATCGCCGCCACCAAGCGGCTGGGCAACCTCGTCGGTCACGTGCACGCCAAGGACACCAAGATCTTCCCCGGCGTCGCCTACCGCGGCGTGCTCGACACCGACTTCGGGCACGTGGCCGCCGACGCCGAGAACAAGACTCCCACCGCCTACGGCTACTGGTGCTCGTCCTGGCCGCAGGATCCCGCCTGGCGGTTCGTCGCCTTCGGACTCGGACACGACACCGACTACTGGGCCGAGTTCCTGCGCGCCATCGCCGAAGTCAACCCGGACATGAATGTCAACATCGAGCACGAGGACGCCGAGTACGGCAACGTCGAGGGTCTCAAGCTCTCGGCGGCCAACCTGCTCCAGGCCGCTGCCAAGCTCTGAGGGGCAACCGAGAATCCGCTCTGCGACGTGCCTAGGGCGGGTGGGAGAGACGGGCCACGGATCAGCCGCCGTGGCCCGTCTTTCCCACCTGTGTTGCTCCCGACCACGGCGCAGGGTGACCAAAAAGTCGAACAAAAGCGCCCGCCAACCGTGTCTGCGGCCCACATGCGCCCGCCGGTTAGGGCAGACTTGAGTCCGATGCGCTACGGCCGCCCGCGGCGCACCCCACTCGACGCCGAGCAGTGAAAAGGACTCTTAACCGTGGCGCGCAGCATTTACATCGCCTCCCCCAATGCCTCCACCGGCAAATCGACCGTGGCACTCGGCCTGGTCGCCTCCCTGACCAAGGTCGTGGCGAAGGTGGGGGTTTTCCGCCCCTTCGTCGCCTCACGCGAAAACGAGCCCTTCCTCGACCTGCTCCTGCGCCGCTGCGGCTCCACCACCCCCGCCGAGCAGTGCATCGGCGTCACCTGGGACGAGTTCCACGCCGACCCCGAGGAAGCGCTCTCCCGCATCGTCGCCGCCTACCGGGCGGTCGCCCGCGACCACGACGCCGTCATCATTGACGGCTCGGACTTCTCCGACGTCGCCGGCAACCCTGAGCTGGCCCTCAACGCCCGCGTTGCCGCCAATATCGGCGTCCCCGTACTGCTGGTCGTCTCCGGCCAGGGCGATCCCGAGGACGTGCGCGGCAGCGCCGAGGTCTCCATGGCGGAGATCGCCGACAACCATGCCCGCACCGTCGCCGTGGTCGCCAACAAGTGCCCTGCGGACACGCGCTCGGCCGTCGCCGCCGCGCTGGCGGGTCTGGACGGCGTGACAACGACGACTCTGCCCGAGGTGCCCCTGCTCGGCGCACCGTCGGTACGCGAGGTGCTCACCGCCGTCGAGGGCACCCTCATCTCCGGCGACGAGGCCCTGCTCGACCGCGAGGCCGAGGGCGTCCTCATCGCCGCCATGGATGTCTCCCACGTGCTTGAGCGTCTCAACGAGGGGCAGGTCGTCATCGTCCCGGCCGACCGCTCCGCGGCTCTTATCTCCCTGGCGGCCGCCCAGGCCTCCACAGGCTTCCCGAACCTGTCCGGGCTGGTGCTCAACGGCGGCTTCGACGTGGCTCCCCACGCCCTGCGTCTCATCAAGGGACTGCGACTGCCGCTGCCGGTCATGACCTCCCCGCTAGACACCTTCGCCGCCGCTTCGGTGGCCGGCTCCCTGCAGGGAGAACTGGGCCGGGCCTCCGCCCGCAAGCTCGACATCGCCGTCACCACCTTCGAGCAAGAGGCCGACGTCGACGGCCTGCTGGCGGCCCTGGAGGTGGAGCCGAGCGAAGTGGTCACCCCCATCATGTTCCAGGCCGAGCTGATTGAGCGTTCCCGGGCGGATCGCAAGACGATCGTGCTCCCGGAGCCGGACGACGACCGCATCCTGCGGGCGGCCGACGTCATCGCCCGCCGCGGCATCGCGGACCTCATTCTGCTGGGTGACGAGACCACGGTCCGGGCACGCGCCGCCGAGCTGGGGCTGGACATCTCCGCGGCCCGCGTCATCGCCACCGACGACCCCGAGCTGAGCGAGAAATACGCCGCCGAGTTCGCCCGCCTGCGCGCCAAGAAGGGCGTCACCCTGGAGCAGGCCCGCGAGCAGGTTCAGGATGTGTCCTACTTCGGCACCATGATGGTGCACATGGGCGACGCCGACGGCATGGTCTCCGGGGCGGCCCACACCACCGCGCACACGATCGTGCCCTCCTTCCAGATCATTAAGACCAAGCCGGGCACCTCCATCGTGTCCTCGGTGTTCCTCATGCTGCTGGAGGACCGGGTCCTCGTCTACGGCGACTGTGCGGTCAACCCCGACCCAACCGCCGAGCAGCTGGCGGACATCGCCATATCCTCCGCTGAGACCGCCCGCCAGTTCGGCGTGGACCCGCGCGTGGCCATGCTGTCCTTCTCCACCGGCACATCCGGCAAGGGCGCCGACGTCGACAAGGTGCGCGAGGCCACCGAGATCGTGCGGGAGAAGGCACCCGCACTCGCCGTCGAGGGGCCGATTCAGTACGACGCCGCCATTGACCCGACCGTCGCCGCCAAGAAGGCCCCCGGCTCGGAGGTGGCCGGCCGCGCCAATGTCTTCATCTTCCCCGACCTGTCCAGCGGCAATATCGGCTACAAGGCGGTGCAGCGCTCCTCCGGCGCCGTGGCCATCGGCCCGGTCCTCCAGGGCCTGAACAAGCCGGTCAACGATCTGTCCCGCGGCGCGCTGGTGGAAGATATCGTCAACACCGTGGCCATCACGGCCGTCCAGGCGCAGGCCTGAATCGCTCGTCCCCGTCCCCGAACAATCGAAAGGCTCATTGTGACCACCCGGACCGTCCTCGTCATCAACTCCGGCTCCTCCTCCATCAAGTACCAGCTCGTCGACCCCGATTCCGGGCAGTCCCTGGCCTCAGGGCTGGTTGAGCGCATCGGTGAGGAGACCGGCACGATCATCCACCGGCACGCCGGTGAGAAGACCGAGATCAACGAGCCGGTCGCCGACCACGGCTATGGCCTATCGGAGGTGCTGCGCCTTTTCGATGAGAAGGGCCCGACCCTGTCCGAGGCGAATATCGTCGCCGTCGGGCACCGGGTGGTTCAGGGTGGCCGTTACTTCTCCGGCCCCGCGCTTGTCGACGACGAGGTGATCGGCAAGATCAGTGAGCTGGTCCCGCTCGGGCCGCTGCACAACCCCGCCCACCTCAAGGGCATCGAGGTGGGCCTGGAGCTGCTGTCCGACGTGCCGCACGTGGCCGTCTTCGACACCGCCTTCTTCCAGGACCTGCCGGAGGAGGCGGCCCGCTACGGCCTCAAGCGCGAGGTCGCGGACAAGTACTCCATCCGCCGCTACGGCGCGCACGGCACCAGCCACCAGTTCGTCTCCGGTGAGGTCTCTCGAATGCTGGGCCGCGATGACCTCAAGCAGGTCGTCCTGCACCTGGGCAACGGGGCCTCCGCCTCCGCCGTGGTTGCGGGCCGCGCCGTGGACACCTCCATGGGGCTCACCCCCCTGGAGGGCCTGGTCATGGGCGGGCGGACCGGCGACATCGACCCGGCGGCCGTCTTCCACCTGGCGCGCGTGGCCGGCATGAGCGTGGACGAGATCGACCACCTGTTCAACCGGGAGTCCGGCATGCGGGGGCTGGCCGGAGACAACGACATGCGTCAGGTGTGGAAGCGCATCGACGCCGGCGAGCAGGACGCCCGCGACGCCATGGACATCTACCTGCACCGTCTGGTCAAGTACGTGGGTGCCTACACGGCCGTCATGGGCGGACTGGATGCGCTCACCTTCACCGCCGGTATTGGCGAGAACGACGCCCGGCTGCGGGCTGAGCTGGTCGAGCGCCTGGGCTTCATGGGTATGCAGCTCGACGCCGACGCCAACGCCGTCCGCTCCGGCCAGGGGCGCGTCGTATCCACCGATGACTCTGCTATCGCCGTGCTCGTCTACCCCACCAACGAGGAGCTGGCCATCGCCCGCCAGGCGATGACGCTCATCTGATCCTCGCTCGACTCGGCGTCAAAAGAGCGTGCGCTCGTCCTCCTGAGTGAAGGACTGCGGCGTGTCGGACGACGCCGAGTCGGCCGTCACTGCCGCGCCCACTCGAGTCCACCCGGGCCCGGAGGGCACGCTCGTGCCCCGCTGGTAGGCGGTGGCAGCGGCGCGGGCACGCTGGTCGGCGGCCTCATTCATGGGGTGGCCGACATGCCCGCGCACCCACTCAAAGCGCACGTGACGCCCACGCATGGCCGCGTCCAGCTCCTTCATGAGGTCATCATTGAGAACCGGCTTCCCATCGGCCTTGCGCCAGCCGCGCCGACGCCAACCGTGAATCCACTTGGTCAGGGAATTAATGACGTACTGGGAATCCGCCTGAATGAGCAGCTCCTCGCCGGCCAGGCCCGCCTGCGCCGTCGCCCGCAGCAGCTCCAGCACGGCGGTGAGCTCGCCACGATTGTTGGTGGAGTTCTCCCAACCGCCCGCGGCCCAGCAGCCGTCGTCTACGTACCAGGCCCATCCGGCCGGTCCGGGGTTTCCCAGGGCGGATCCGTCCGCCGCAGCAATAATCGTCATGGGCGCACCCTACCGGCAACCGCATGAACAAACGCGCCACCTGCACGCCCGCCCCAAAGGGGCGGACCACAGGTGGCGCGTCGCCGCCACTCGAGGCGGCGCAGGTATGTCAGGCGTCGAGGTCGGTCTCGAGGAGCGCCTTGAGCTCCTCCAGCGCGCCGTCGGCGCCGTCGGCGTCGGAGGCGAGAGTGACGACGTCACCGAAGCCGGCGCCGAGCGTCATGACGCCGAGGATCGAGGAGGCGTCCACAGGGGAGCCGCCCTCCTTAGCGATGGTGACGGGGACACCCTTCTCAGCAACGGCCTTGACGAAGGTGGCAGCGGGACGAGCGTGGAGGCCAACCTTGGAGGCGATTGTGGCGGTGACCTGGGCCATATGTACTCCTTCGAGAGAATCGGAACCGGCGCTCGTAGTGCAGGGACTGCACCTGCGCGCCGATACGAACCAGCACGATGACTGATGTCGGGTTCACACTACCCGACTTCGTCGCCGCGTGGCTGGGAATGTCGCGACGAACATCCCGCTATCGGCTCACGAGCCGTGCGCCGACGTCTCGAAGAGCAGATTGACCTGGTCGTTGTAGTCCGTCAGCGTGGACGCCGGAACTCGATCCACCCACACCGCATCAACCGCCGGGGAGATGATCGCGTTGACATCGGCACCGAAGTAGGTCAGTGGGAAGAAGAAGGTCTGTCCGCCCTCCTCCAGGTGCACCGTGAACGGCTCAGTCGATAAACCCGTCTCTTCGAACACCTCGATGGCTTTCTCGGTGGAGGAGGAGATCGCCGGGAAGACGATGCCGTAAGAGGCAACGATATCCTGTGCCTCGGCGGTGCCCAGGAAGGCCACCCACTGGGAAGCCGCCTCGACCTTGTCGGAGTCCTTGACCACCGAGTCTCCCAGGCCATTGAACAGGGAAGCGCGGTTACCGTTCGGCCCGATCGGGGTGGGCGCAATGCCCACGTTGATGTCCAGACCGGCGAAGGTGTTGAACATCCACGCCCCGTGAATGGCCAGCGCAACCGAGCCGGAGCCGAGTTGAATGTCCGTGCTCGTGGCGTCGGAGAAGGCGCCATTGGGGTTGAGATAGCCCTTGTCCACCAGCCCGAAGTACCAGTCGAGCGTGCGGTGGAAGTCCTCCTCGTCGTAGCGGTAGTGGGTGCCCCAGGTCTCCTCATCCGTGTAGTGCCAGTCCCCCACCGTGGAGGTGAAGGGGCTCCACTGAGTCTGACCGTCGTTGGATCCGGAGTCCTGGATGCCCAGGCCGTAAACGGCCACATGCTTGGGATCGAAGCCCTCCTCATCGCCACGCACACCATTGCGGTCGACGCTGAGCCGGGCAAGGATGCGCTCGAATGTGCCGCCGTCGTCCGGATTCCACTGGCAGGTCTGAATCTCCTCCTCGGAGATGCCCGCCTGGGCGAGCATGTCCTGGTTGTAGAACATGGCCACGGTGTCCCAGTCCTTGGGGCAGCCGTACTGGTGACCGTCCTCGCCCTTCCACAGATCCAGCAGTCCCTCCTGGAAGGCGGACTCGTCGACGCCGGACCAGGCCTTCTGTTCCTCCAGGGGCACCAGCACGTCAAGGTCCACGAACTGGGCGAACTTCGTGATGTGGTCGACGAAGACGTCCGGGCCGGTGCCGGCGATGAACCCGGCCGTCAGCTTGGTCCAGTAGTCGTCCCAGCCGACCTGGGTGATATTGACGGTAATGCCGGTCTTCTCTTTGAAGAGGTCCGCACAGGCCTGGTAGGCGGGCTCCTGACTGGCATCCCACAGCCAGTAGTCGATGGTGTTGGAGGAAGACTGGCCGTCACCTTTGGAGCAGGCAGCCAGCGTGAGTGCGGTGGCACCGGCGAGGGTGCCGGTGAGCAGGCCCCGCCTGGTGAGCATGAGTTCGCGGTTCATCTCGTTCCTCACTTGATTCCGGTGAAGCCAATGGAGTTGACGATGCGCTTGGCGAAGGCCATGAACAACAGCAGCATCGGGAGAGCGGCCACCAGTGTGGCGGCCATGAGGCCGGACCAGTCCGTGCCGGAAGTGGGCGCCTGGGACCGGAAGACGGCCACCGCCACGGTGAGCACCCGCGAGGAGTCCGTGTAGGACACCAGCAACGGCCAGAAGTAGTCGTTCCAGGCGGTGATGTAGGTGATGATCGCCAGGGTGCTGATCGGCGCGCTGGCCATCGGCAAAATGAGCTGGAAGAAGACGCGGATCTTGGAGGCGCCGTCGAGCAGGGCGGCCTCCTCCAGTTCGCGGGGGATGTTCATGAAGAACTGGCGCAGGAAGAACACCGCGAAGGGTGTCATGAACATGGTGGGCAGGGCCACGCCCAACAGGTTGTCGATGAGCCCGATCTGCTTGACCAGCACGAAGTTGGGCAGCAGCGTGAAGATCGACGGCACCATGAGGGCCGCCAGGAACAGGGTGAACACGGCGTCCCGCCCGCGCCAGCGCAGGCGTGCGAAGGAATAGGCGGCCATAGCGGAGAAGAACACCTGTCCCACTGTCACCAAGGTGGCCACGATGACGGAGTTGCGCAGGTAGATCCAGAAGTTCATGGAGGCGCCGGAGCCGCCGTCGGCCAGGGCCTCTTCGGTGGACTGCATGCCAAATACACGGGCGAAGCCGCGCAGGTTGATGTCGACCGGCAGGATGGAGGTCGGGTCGGAGGTGATCCCCGCGTTGGAGGACAGCGCGGTGCGCAGCACCCAGTAGAACGGCAGGATCGTGATGATCATGATCAGGGCCATGAAGATCCAGGCAAAAACCCGGCCGACCGAGATGCCGTTCTTGCCGGAGCGCCTGGGCGCGGCCTCGGGGCTCGCACTGGCTGCGGGGGCGGTGGTGGTCAGAGTACTCATTGGTTCGTCGTCTCCCCTCAGTCCAGGTCCGTCTCGCCCGCACGGGTCATGCGGTACTGGAGAATCGTGATCGCGGCCAGGACGATGAGCAGCCCCACCGCCATGGCGGAGGCGTAGCCGAACTGGAAGCGGCCGAAGGCCATGTCGTAGATGTAGTACTGGAGCACGCGGCTGGCATTAACCGGGCCACCCTGCGTGGTCACCGAGACGGTGTCGAAGACCTGGAAGGAGCCGATCATCGTCATGATGAGCACCAGCGCCAAAATGGGGCGCAGCAGCGGAACCGTGATTTTCCAGAACATGGTCCACTCGCTGGCACCGTCCATCTTGCCGGCCTCATAGACCGTGTTCGGGATGGACTGCAGTCCGGCGAAGATGAGCAGGGCCGTGTAGCCCATGTGGCGCCAGACGTTGATCATGGCGATGGTGGGGATGGCCAGGGCGGAGGAGAAGAAGTTGACGCTCTCTCCGGTGATGGCGGAGATGATCTCGTTCGAGATGCCCAGGGTGTTGTCCAGGATCCACAGCCAGAGCATGGCGACGACCACGTTGGACACCAGGTACGGGGTGAGCACGATCGAGCGTACAAAGGTCGACTGGGTGAGCCGCTGCATGAGCACGGCGATGACGAGGGCCAGCACCGTCTGCGCGCCGATATTGATAATGACGTACTCCAGCGTCACCTTCACGGCGTTCCAGAAGATGGAGTCGCCGATCATGCGCTGGTAGTTCGCCAGCCCGGTGAACTGCTCCGGGGTCAGCAGGTTGTATTCGGTGAAGGACAGCCAGATGCCCCGGATGAGGGGCCAGATGTAGAAGGCGACCAGACCGATGCCGGCAGGAATGATGAAGGCAATGCCGAGTGCACGGTCATCCTTCGGTTTCCTGCGCAACACCGGTGAGGCCGCGGCGGTCGCTGTGGACATGGGCGGTGCTCCGTTCCGGGCGATGGGATGGATCGGGAAATCGGGTTGGTTGGGCCCGGGTATCCGCGTGTTGTGGTCAGCGGGTGCCCGGGGCGGTGGGGCTCAGACGGCGGTGACGCGCACGAGCAGCATGTGGTCGGGGTGGATGACGGGCAGCGACAGCCCGGTCGTGGTCAGGTACGAGCCCGGCAGGACGACGCCCTCGGGGCGAGTCCAGGCGGCCTCGTACGTGTGTCCCTCGTAGACGGGAGCAGCCAGCTGCACGCGGTAGGTGCGCTGCGGGTCGAGGCCGGGCAGGGGTCGCGGCGCCCCGGGCCACGTGAGCGCCTGCCCCAGGCTGGTCAGCCCGAACAGGGCATCGGAGCCGTCGGGGGCCACGACGCCCTGGATGTGCACGGCGTCGTCCTCGTCGACGTCGGCGTGGACCACCGTGCCCGTGTGCAGCAGCGGGCGCAGCTGCTTGTGCAGGGCGATGAGCTCGGCCAGCCCCTGCTTGTCGGCGTCGGTGGCGGACAGCAGATCCCACTCCACGCCCATGTGCCCCCACAGGGCGGTGGCCGCCCGGAAGGAGATATCGAGGCTGCGCAGTGTGGTGTGGTCGCGTCCGGAGCCCACGTGGGTACCCACGAGCTCGGGCGGTAGCAGGGTCATGGTGCCGCGGTTGATATTCGCACGGTCGTGGGCGTCGTTGCAGTCGGAGGTCCACACGCGCTGGGTGTGTTCGATGATGCCCAGATCAATGCGACCGCCACCCCCGCAGCAGGACTCGATCTCCAGCCCCGGGAAGCGCTCGTGCAGGGTATCCATGAGCCGGTAGAGCGCGAGTGTCTGCTCGTGCACGGCCGGGGCGCCGTAGCGGGTGCCGAGTTCGGCGTTGGGGACCATGTGGCCGGCGGCGAGCACCGTGGAGTTGTGGTCCCACTTGATGTAGGCGATGTCGAGCCGCTCCACCAGGTCGCTCATCGCGCCCAGCAGGTAGTCCCAGGCGCCCGGGGCGGTGAGGTCGAGAACTCGCTGGTTGCGGTGCTCAACAGCGCCGCCGGCTCCGTCGGAGAGGATCCAGTCGGGGTGGGCGCGGGCGAGGTCAGAGTCAACGTTGATCATCTCCGGCTCGAACCACAGTCCCAGTTCCATGCCGAGGGCGTGGACGTGCTCAGCCAGCGGCTCCAACCCCATGGGCCAGACCTCCTGTGAGACCTGCCAGTCCCCCAAGCCGGAGGTGTCATCCCGGCGGGAACCGAACCAGCCGTCGTCGACGACGAAGCGCTCAATGCCGATGGCGGCGGCCTCGTCGGCCAGGGCCTTGAGGGTGTCGAGGTCGTGGTTGAAGTAGACGGCCTCCCAGATGTTGAGCAGGACGGGGCGGGGGCGGGAGGGATAGGAGGGCAGAGAGCGCACGTGGGCGTGTGAGCGGGCGGCCAGTGCGTCCAGACCCTCGCCCCAGGCGCCGACGACCCACGGGGAGGTGTAGCTCTGGCCCGAGCCGAGCACGACCTCGCCGGGCTGGAGGAGCTCCCCCGCCCCGAGCAGCCGGTAGCCCTGGACCGGATGGGAGGCCAGGGCGCGGGTATTGCCGGACCAGGCGAGGTGGACGGCGTGGACACGGCCGCGGCGCCAACCGAAGCCGGGGGTGCCAGCGGCGAGCCAGGTGACGGCGTCGTGCCCCGGACGCCCCTCCCAGGACTCGCGCAGCCGCGTGCCGGGGGTGAAGGGGGTGCGCACGAGCTGGCGCTCGAAGGCGTGGTGGCCGGTCATATCCAGCAGCTCGGTGGCGTCGGATGGGACCGGCAGCATGGGGGTGAGCTCGTCGATGTTGACGGGCGCAGCGTCGGGGCCAGCGGTATTGGTTGCCTCGGCGCGCAATCGCAGCAGGCCGGTGGGCTCCAGCCGCAGCACGGTGGTGAGCTTGATCCCGTGGACAGGATCGGAGGCGGTGGAGGTCACGACGTCGGCCGTCCCGCCGGGGGCGGCGACGGCCTCGAGTGTGTGGGACACGGACTCGGGGTGGACGGAGAAGGCCGAACCGTCGACTCGGTGGAGCAGGACGGCGGGGCGGGCCGACCAGCCCAGGTGCGGCAGTGGCAGGACCGGCACAGCCGGCGTCGTCCACGTCTGGTTGGTACCGGTGGTCATGTTCTGTGCGATGCCAACGTCGGCGAGCGCCTGTTCGCTCAGCTCCCCCAGGTCCTCGCCCCAGTGGCGGACGACGGGGTGACGGTCGGGAAGCAGCTCCAGGACGAGCGAGGTGCCGCCGCGACGCAGGTGGACGATGCGGGAATGGGGCACGGCGTCTCCTTTGACATGACTGGGATGACGAACGGGTGTGTGGCGTGCCCCGTGGGGTGGCCGCTGCGGCGCGGCTCCGGGGCATCGAGATTATTTTATAGTCGAAAAAATTGGTGACGTCAACGCCGCCCCGCGGCCGAGCGGCCCCGACGCTGCCCAGCGCTCCCGATCCGGCCGAGCGGTCCCGATCCGGCCGAGCGGTCCCGATCCGGCCGAGCGTTCCTGACGCTGCCCAGCGCCCCCGACCCGGCCGACCGCCCGTGTCCGCGGGCCGGATTGTCGGAATTGGTTACTAACGAGCCCGCAACCGCATATCGTGTTTCACAGATCGTTGGAATGACGCTGTTTCTCCGCGCGGCCTTGGGGCGCTTGGCGGCGTTTGTCACCAATTGCGACAGTGTTGGCCCGCCGGATCGGCAGCACCGCCCTTGAGCACGCGGGAAAACCCGCCATCGGCGCCCATCCGGACTACCCGGCCGACGCCGCCCTCGAGCACGCGGGATAGCCGGCGAAAACGTTCCTCCGCCCCCGACAACGCACCCCCAGAGCACGTGTTCGGCGGCTGGCCACCGTGCTCGACGGCTACCCCGCGTGCTCGCCAGTCGGTCAGCTCGGGTCGTAGGGAGCGACGACAATCCCGACCCGCTGCAGCTCCTTGACGTCGGCGTAGCCGGTCGTGGCCAGCGTGCGGCGCAATGCGCCCATGAGGTTGAGAGTGCCGTCGGCCCGATCTGAAGGGCCGACAAGAATCTGCTCCATGGTGCCGACCGTCCCCACGTAACTGCGATAGCCACGGGGCAGCCGCTCGTGGCGGGCCTCCGCACCCCAGTGGTAGCCGCCGCCGGGTGCCTCCTGGGCGCGGGCGAGGGCCGCCCCGAGCATGACGGCGTCGGCGCCGCAGGCGACGGCCTTGACAACGTCGCCGGAGTTGCCGACCGAGCCGTCGGCGATGACGTGCACGTACCGGCCACCGGACTCGTCCAGATAGTCGCGGCGTGCCGCGGCGACGTCGGCGACGGCGGTGGCCATGGGCATGTGCAGGCCGAGGACCTGCCGCACCGAGGAGGAGGCGCCGCCGCCCTGGCCAACGAGGACGCCCGCTGCTCCGGTGCGCATGAGGTGGAG
>NZ_JAWDJJ010000313.1:0-9885 GCF_032465695.1 Actinomyces sp. MRS3W | reverse complement strand
TCGCCCTGCTGGTCGCCGACAACGCCCAGCCGGTTGATGGCCACCGGCCCCGCCAACGGGACCTTGTGGATGGCGGACAGGCCCGCCTCGCCGCTGTCGGGACGCACCTGCGCCAGGGCGCAGACAGCGCCGATAGTGCCGACCAGGTCGCCGTCGTGGAAGGGGGACGGCTCATCCGCGTGGTGCCCGTCGGCGCCGGCGTGCGGCTCCCCCAGGCGCCGCGCCAGCGAGGCGGTCAGCTTCAGGCCCACGCCGTCATCGCTGAGGGCCGCCTCCACGGTGCCGGAGGTGACCGGAATGCCATCGATCCGCTCCGGAGTAGCCCCCTCGTGGCTCGCTTGGCTCATCATCGCGCTCCTTCGCTGCTCCTTCGCTTCCTTACGCCCCAACGCTACTTGCCGGTCGGCTGATCGGCGCCCAGCACGGCGATGAAGGCCTCCTGGGGGACCTCGACGCGGCCGACGGCCTTCATGCGCTTCTTGCCCTCCTTCTGCTTCTCCAGCAGCTTGCGCTTGCGGGTGATATCGCCGCCGTAGCACTTGGCGAGCATGTCCTTGCGCAGGGCGCGGATGGTCTCGCGGGCAATAATGCGGCTGCCGACGGCGGCCTGCACCGGCACCTCGAACTGCTGGCGGGGGATGAGGTCCTTGAGCCGTCGGGTCAGCTTCTGCCCGTAGGAGTAGGCGGAGTCCTTGTGGACGATCGCGCTGAAGGCGTCGACCTTCTCCCCGTTGAGGAGGATGTCGACCTTGGTCAGGTCAGCGCTCTGGGTGCCATCGGGCTCATAGTCCAGGGAGGCGTAGCCACGGGTGCGGGATTTGAGGGCGTCGAAGAAGTCGAAGACGATTTCCGCCAGCGGCAGGCGGTAGCGCATCTCCACGCGGGTTTCGGACAGGTAGTCCATGCCCAGCATGGTGCCGCGCCGCGACTGGCACAGTTCCATGACGGCACCGATGAACTCGCTCGGGGTCAGGATGGTGGCCCGCACGATCGGCTCCTGGACGTCGCGGACCTTCCCCTCGGGGAACTCGCTGGGGTTGGTCACCGTGTGGGTGGTGCGGTCCTCCATGGTGACCTCGTAGACCACCGACGGGGCGGTGGAGATAATGTCGAGGTTGAATTCGCGCTCCAGGCGCTCGCGGATGATCTCCAGGTGCAGCAGACCCAGGTAGCCGCAGCGGAAGCCGAAGCCGAGGGCCACCGAGGTCTCCGGCTCGTAGGTGAGGGCGGCGTCGTTGAGCTTGAGCTTGTCCAAGGCGTCGCGCAGCGCGGGGAAGTCGGATCCGTCCACCGGGAACAGGCCGGAGAAGACCATCGGCTTGGGGTCCTGATAGCCGGCAAGCGGCATGGTGGCCGGGGAGGCGGCGGACGTGACGGTGTCACCGACCTTGGACTGGCGCACGTCCTTGACCCCGGTGATGAGGTAGCCGACCTCGCCGGCGCGCAGCCCCTGGGTGGGGGTGGGCTCGGGGCTGATGACGCCGATCTCCAGCAGGTCGTGGACCGCCCGGGTGGACAGCATCTCAATGCGCTCGCGGGGCTTGAGGGCGCCGTCGACAACACGCACGTAGGTGACCACACCCCGGTAGACGTCGTAGACGGAGTCGAAGATCATGGCGCGGGCCGGTCCTTCGCTCTCCCCGCTGGGCGGCGGGACGGCCTGGACAATGCGGTCGAGCAGCTCGGGTACGCCCGCACCGGTCTTACCGGACACTCGCATGACCTCGTCCGGGTCGCAGCCGATGAGGGAGGCGATCTCCTCCGCGTGCTTGTCCGGTTCGGCCGCCGGCAAGTCGATCTTGTTGAGCACGGGGATGATCGTTAAGTCCCCCTCGATCGCCATGTACAGGTTGGCCAGCGTCTGCGCCTGGATGCCCTGGGCGGCGTCGACCAGCAGGACAGCGCCCTCACAGGCGGCGAGTGACCGGTTGACCTCGTAGGAGAAGTCGACATGCCCGGGGGTGTCGATCATGTTGAGCGCGTAGGCGCGGGTGACACCGTCTGCCCCCTCGACCGCCCAGGGCATGCGCACCGCCTGGGACTTGATGGTGATGCCGCGCTCGCGCTCGATGTCCATGCGGTCCAGGTACTGGGCGCGCATGTCGCGCGGGGCGACGACGCCGGTGGCCTGGAGCATGCGGTCCGCCAGGGTGGATTTGCCGTGGTCGATATGCGCAATGATCGAGAAATTGCGGATCTGGGTCTGCGCGGTGGCGGCCGGGGCGACGCTCGCGGCCTGCTCGGGCGTGGGGATCGGTGGCACGTGAATCGGTTTCCTGGCTCTTCCTGGGTGCGTGTGAAGGGGCCTGTCGGCGGGCCCGTACAGATGTGTCCTAGTCTCCCACGCCTGGGGTGGGGCGCCCGCGTCGGGGCGCTGTGACATGCGGTGCGCTCAGGAGAACCAGGGGCGCACCTGGTCCTCGAAGCAGCTCAGGGCAGCAGCGATGGCCTCATCCATGTTGAGGTACCGGTAGGTACCGAGTCGTCCGCCGAAGGCGACTTGCTGGCCGCCCAGCTCGGCCGCCAGTTGCTGGTAACGAGCGAGTCGGCTGCGGTCACTCGGGGTGCCCACCGGGTAGTAGGGCTCGTCGTCCACGCCGGCTGGCCGCGAGTACTCCCGCATGATGACGGTGGCGTCATCCGGGTAGGCGCGCTCGGGATGGTAGTGGCGGAACTCGTGGACCCGCGTGTAGGGCACGGCAGCGTCGGAGTAGTTGACCACGGCGGTGCCCTGATGGTCGCCCGTGGGCAGGACGCGGGTGTCGAAGTCGAGGGTACGCCAGGTCAGGGCGCCCAAGCGGTTGTCGAAGAATCGGTCGAGGGCACCGGTGTAGACCACCGGCACCTGTCCCACACAGGCCTCACGGCTCAGTGGCCCGTCGGGGGCCAGGAAGTCCTGCCCCAGATACACCTCGATGCGCGGATCATCCAACATGGCTTCGATCCAGGCGCCGTAACCGGCGGTGGGGATGCCCTCGTACCGGTCGGAGAAGTAGCGGTTGTTGTAGTTCAGGCGCACCGGCAGTCGGGTGATGATGGAGGCGTCCAGCTCAGTGGGGTCGGTCTGCCATTGCTTGGCCGTGTAGTCCCGGATGAACGCCTCGTACAGGGGCCGCCCGATCAGGCTGATGGCCTTGTCCTCGAGGTTGGCGGGCGTACCGGTGATCTCTGCGGCCTGCTCGGCCAGCAGTGCCCGGGCTGCCTCCGGCCCCAGGGCGGCGCGGAAGAACTGGTTGATGGTGCCCAGGTTGATGGGGAGCGGGTAGATCTCACCGCCGTGATTGGCGTAGACGTGGTGGCGATAGTCGTTGAAGGCCGTGAAGCGGTTGGCGTAGGCCCACACGTCCGCGTCAGAGGTGTGGAAGATGTGGGAGCCGTAGCAGTGGATCTCAATGCCGGTGGCCGGATCCGGCTGCGACCAGGCGTTGCCGCCCGGGTGCTCGCGCCGGTCCATGACGATCACCCGCACGCCGAGTTCCTCCGCCGCGCGCTGCGCGATCGTGGCGCCGAAGAGCCCCGACCCGACCACCACCAGATCAGCCCGCATCTGCACGCCCTTCGTCATCGCTGTGAGGCTCGTCGTGTCGCCCGACGGCGGCGGTACACTAGCATGACCGCAACCGTTATCTCCCCTATCTTATTGTCATTGTCTGCATGATTTCGGATATTCCGCCGCCGCCGACGGAAAAGCGCTCGGCACCCATGATCCGGGTCGGCGTCGTCGAGGACGATGCCCGGCATCGGCATGTCCTCGTGGACTACCTCGACCGCTTCTCCGGGGAGAACAATCTGACGCTCAAGGTGCATACCTTTGAGGACGGGGCCGAGCTGCTGGAGGACTTCCGTCCGGTCTATGACCTGCTGCTGCTGGACATCCGCATGCAGGGGGCGGACGGCCTGGCCACGGCCCGGGCGGTGCGGGCGGTCGACTCCGACGTCGTCATCATCTTCATCACCTCCGCCCAGCAGTACGCCATCAACGGCTACGAGGTTTCCGCGCTCGGCTACCTGCTCAAGCCCTTCCCCTACACCTCCTTCGCCCGGGAGATGAACCGCGCTCGCACCGTGCTGGAGCGACGTGACCGCGCTGCCATCACGGTGAAGAATGGCGCCGACGTGCAGCGCGTCCCGGTGGGAGACATCGTGTACCTGGAGTCGGTGGGCCACCGCGTGGATATGCACCTGCTGGATCGCGTCATCTCCCAGGCCAGCACCCTCAAAGATTTGGAGCCCCGCCTGGCCCCGCACGGATTCTTCCGCTCGAACTCCTGCTACATCGTCAATCTCAAGCATGTGGTCGGGGTGCGTGAGCAGGACAGTGTCATGAGCACCGGTGAGGCGCTGCGCATCTCCCGTCCCCGACGCAAGGGGTTCATGCAGGCGTTGACCGAGCACATCTCGGGAACCCGCCAATGATCCAGGAGGCGCTGCCGGATATTCCCCGGCTGTGGACCGCCTTGGCCGAGTGGGGCGCCTGCCTGCTGTATGTGTTGGCCTCATGGCGCCCTCAGGATTCCCGCCGCCGCGGTGTCATCGTCATGGCCCTGTCGCTGCCGGCACTGTGCGGCTACCAGGTGGCAATCGGGCACCTGCCCATCTCCCTGTGGCTGGTGGGCATGTTCGGCGCCGTGGCCGCCATGTGGGGTGTCCTGCACCTGGCGCTCAGCGGCTCCCTGCGGCGGTCGACCTATCTGGTGGTACGCGCCTTCGTCGTCGCCGAGCTGGTGGCCTCCCTGGAATGGCAGCTCGAGGTCTTCTTCCTCGGTTCCCCGCCGACGGCGCTTTCCGTGGTCTTCCTCATCGTCGCGGACACGGCGGCGGGCGCGCTCATCTATCGCCTGGAGCGGCCCCGGTTCCGCACCGAGGTGGTCCCCACCACGGCCACCGTGGCCGGGGCGGCGGCCATTGCCGCCATCACCTTCGCCATGTCCAACCTCAGCTTCCTCAGTACCGCCACGCCCTTCTCCGGGCGCCTGGGCGCCGAGGTGTTCTACATCCGCACGCTCATCGACCTGTGCGGCTTCGTCATCCTCTACGCCCAGCGGGAGGTGGACCTGCAGAGCCGCGCCGCCTGCGAACTGGCCACCTCCGAGGCGCTACTGCACTCACAGTACGCCCAGTACCTCACCTCCAAGCGGGCGGTGGATCTCGTCAACCGCAAGTATCACGATCTGCGTCATCTCATCGCCGAGGTGCGCGCCGAAAAGGATCCCGCTACACGACTGGACCGGTTGGAGGAGCTGGAGCAGTCGATACGCCCATACGGAGCGTTCATGCGCACCGGCAACCCGGTTCTCGATGTCATCCTCACCGACAAGGAGCAGGCATGCCTGGAGCGGCGCATCACCCTGAATGCCATCGCCGACGGCGCCGCCCTCGGATTCGTCACCACGCGGGATCTGGTCACCATCGCCGGCAGCGCCCTGGACCATGCTCTCGAGGCCGTCTCGCGCCTGCCGGACGCCGAGGACCGGTGGATCCGCTTCGATATGCGCCGGCGCCGCGGCTTTGTGCTGCTGGAGGTCGAGAACCCGGTGGCGGCCGACGGGGAAACCCCGCTCGCCGCCAAGCCAGCCCCGAGCGTTCATGGGTTCAGGATCGGCCCGATCCGTTCGGCCGCGGCCGGCTACGGTGGGCAGGTCACCGCCGGAACAACGTCGCGGGGGACCTTCACCCTCCGCGTCCTGTTGCCGTTGCCCGATTCGGTTGAGCGCCGGCCCGCGGCGGCCACCGGGTAACCGGCCACGGGCGTCCACCCGCCAGCGCGCCCCGGTAGTGTCGTGTCCTCCTATGAGGCCGGCATGCCCCTGGCCCATGTACGACACGGTGGTTGGCGCCGAACACATGACTTAACCCTTCAGCACATAGGTTGGCCGACGAAGTCATCCGCCTTGCTCATGACTTCGAGGGTCAACCTATGCACTCGATGAAAGTTGGGGCGAGTTCTCCCTCATTGCTGGCCGATTCAGTTGAGGGCCAGCACGCGGCGGGCCACCTGGTAGCCGGCAACGGGCACCCATCCGCCGGCGCGCCCCGGTAGCGTCATGAGCCGCCCCATGGCGGTGGCGCGCACCCGCCGGGACACGTCCGGACGGGTCGCGTCCAGGCGTGCCCACAGTTGATCCTTAATGGCGAGGTTGCGCGCCGTGCCGGAGCGCAGGGCCATCGTGGTGATGACGACGGCGCTCATGGTGTAGATGTGCACGAGGTAGCGCAGCAGCGCCGCCGGCACCTCGCCCTCGTGGGGCATCGCCTCAAGCATGAGCGCATTGACCCGATCATGCTGGTCCAGACGGGAGACAATAACGTCGTCGGCGACGGATTGCCCTTCGCGGCCCACCGTGTAGTAGTACAGATCCAGGTCCACATAGGTGAGCGTGTGCACATGCCGCAGCGGCTCGAAGGCGAACAGGTTATCCACGTAGAAGCAGTGCTCTGGCAGGCGCAGCGCCGCCCGTTCCAGCACGTCGCGTCGGTAGGCGAGCGAGTGCATCATGAGGTACTGGTCGGGGCGGAACCGCCCCACGTCCTCCCAGCCGCCCCGGCGCCCGCGGGGAAGCAGCCTCCGGAAGCGCACGGCATGACGACTGCGGCGCAGCCCGCGCAGTCCCGGACGGGCCGGGCCGTGCCCGAGGCGGTACCAGGCCGGAGTGCCCTCACGCACGTACACGAAGTTGGTCACCACCAGGTCCGGTTCGGTGTGCTCCTCCCGCCAGGTACGCATGGTGCCCAGCAGGTACCGCAGTGCGCCGGGGTCGATCGCGTCGTCGGCGTCGCACACCTTGAGCCAGGTGCCCCACGCCGCCTCAATACCGGTGTTGATCGCGCCCCCGTGGCCCTTGTTCTCTTGGTGGATCACCTGGACCATGGGGTGGGTGTCCGCATAGGTGTCGGCGAGAGTGCCGGTGTCGTCGCTGGAGCCGTCATCGACGACGACGATCTGCAGCTCGTCGCCTGCACCTGCGGCGATGAGACTGGACAGGCAGCGGCCCAAGCAGTCTGCGGCGTTGTAGGCGGGAACGATGACCGTCATGAGCGGGCTGGCAGGCACCGTGCGGGTCTCCTTGTTCGGCGGACTCATTGGGGGCGCAGCGGACGGCGGGTGGATACCCGGCCCGCACCTGAGTCGCTCACGGGGTGGAACACTTCAGACACTACTACCGGATCCAAGCCGCCGCTCGGTTCAGCGAGCCGATTGCGCCTCAAGTTCGGTGTCTTCCGGCGCAGTCGCTTCATCCTCGGGCACCCGCTTGAAGATGACCTTGAAGATGGGGAAGAACACCCAGAAGGAGATCGCCGCGTTGATGATCATGGTGACCACGTCGGCTACCGTCTCGCCGGTGGCGGTGCCGAGCGTGCCCTTGCACCAGGAGTAGATGGGCTCCTTGTAGAGCACCTGGAGTGCAGCGGCGACGACGGTGATGACGACGTAAGCAAGGGCGTACCAGAAGGCGGCCTTCCAGACCGAGGAGTTGGATTTGAAGGTGATATTGCGCTGGGCGAAGAAGTTGATGACCTGTGCGATGAGCAGCGTGATCTCCACGGCCAGGAAGTAGGCCAGTCCCCCACCGGAGCCGTCGGCCTGAATGGGGCCGGCCACGTAGTCGAACAGGTACACGGTGCGCCCGCCGGAGGATCCAACCGGTAGGAATTGGAAGGTGGTGCCCTGCAGCGAGGTGAAGGTGAAGATCCACCGAAACACCGGCATGAGGATGAGCTGCAGCAGGGTGACACCGTTGGACAGGATGAAGAAGACGATGAACTGAGCGATGGTCTCGTGCCGCTCCTCAAAGCGGTGCCACCAGGCGGTGATCGGTTTCATGCGGGGTCTCGGTTTCTCGTAGCGGTGGGAGATGGATGGAAACAGCGTGCCCGGGTTGGGCACACCGATGAATCAGTGGGGGGCGTCAAGCCGCCTCTGGGTGGCCTTGTCCTGGCGTCGGTTGTGGAAGAAGCCGCCCACAATGGCGCGCAGCCCGCGCAGGCCGTGGCCGTTGGCGAAGTCGACAATGCCGTCGACCATGTCCTGCGAGACCATGCCGCCGGTCATCTTGGCCATGGCACGCGGCGGCATGTTGAGCATGAACAGGATGTTGAGATCGGGCTTGCCGGAGGCATCCGCCTTGGCCTTCTGCCGGTTCAGGACGCGGATGACCAGGTGGCCGAGGCGGCTCTTGGCATGTGCCAGGTCGGACAGGGGGCTGTTGTGGTCCAGCAGGGTGGAGGCGGCCGACTGCGGCACCGGCCGTCCTAAGAGCACGGCGAGTTCGGCGTCGGTGGCCGCGGTGACCTCGCCGGTGAGGTAGTGGCCCAGGGCGGGGTCGGCCGGGTCGACGACGTCGCCGTCCACCTCCCAGGAGGCCTCGAGCGGCAGGTCCTCGACATTGCGTCCCACCCGCAGCATCCAGGTGCCGGCCGGCCGCACCCAGCGCTTCTCGGCCGCCGAGTAGCGGCGGAAGGTGTAGGCGTCGAATGGGATGGTGACGGCCACCGACTCCCCCGCCGCGAGGCGAACCTTGGTGAAGCCCTTGAGTTCGCGTGCGGGGCCCCATACGCCTTCGGGGGCGCTCACGTACAGCTGCACCACCTCGGCGCCGTCAACGTCGGAGGTGTTGGTGAGGCAGACGTGGGCGCCGACCTCGTCTACCGTCAGATCGGAGTAGTCGAAAGTCGAATACGACAGCCCGAAGCCGAAAGGATGAGAGACGGCGGTGCCGGTGGTGGTGAAGTAGCGGTAGCCGACGTAGGGGCCGTCGCGGTAGACGGCCGCTTCCCCAGTGGCCGGGAACCACGCTGAGGTGGGGTGGTCCTCGTAGCGCACCGGGTAGGTTTCGGCCAGGCGCCCGGAGGGGTTGACGGCGCCGGTGAGCACCCGCAGCACAGCGCTCGCTCCCGCCTGCCCGGACAGGCTGGTGTGGACCACGGCCCGGGTGTCGGCCTCCCACGCGGTCTCCACCGCGGAGCCGGCAGCGACCACGGCGACGACGTTGCGGTTGACCTTGGCCAGTTCGGCGAGCATCCGGGTTTGTACCTCAGGCAGGCGCATATGGGAGCGGTCCAACCCCTCGGATTCGGACAGCTCGTCCAGTCCGATGCAGGCAAGCACGACGTCGGCCCGCCCGGCCAGCGCCACCGCCTCCCGCAGCAGGGCCTCGTTGGGGGCGCCCTGGCGGTCATAGCCCTGGGCGTAGCCGACCAGTTCCAGCCCGGTGGCGGCAAAGGCGTCCAGGATGTTGTCCAGGCGGGTGGGGTTGATCTGGGAGGAGCCGGAGCCCTGGTAGCGGGGGGTCTTGGCCATATCGCCGATGAGGGCCACGCGCGTGCCTGCGGCCAGCGGCAGCATGCCGTCCTGGTTGCGCAGGAGCACGATGGATTCTTCGGCGACCCTCCGCGCCAGCGCATGGTGGGCGTCGGCGTCAAAGGTCGGACGCTGTGCGTCGTGGGAGTGGGCGGCGCGGGCCATGGCGATGACCTCGGCGGCCCGCGCATAGACCGCTTCACGGCTGATACGCCCTTCCTTGACGGCGGCGACCACCTCACGGGCGGAGTGCAGGCCCGGCGCGGGCATCTCCAGGGAGGAGCCGGCTGCCGCTGCTGCACCGGCGTCATTAGACCCACCCCAGTCCGAGACGACCATGCCGGTAAAGCCCCACTCCTCGCGCAGAATCTCGGTGAGCAGGTGGGGGTTCTCGTTGGCGTAGACACCGTTGACCCGGTTGTAGGAGCTCATGAGCGCGCGCGGGCCGGCCTCACGCACGACGATCTCGAAGGCGGTGAGATAGATCTCCCGCATGGTGCGCTCATCCACGATGGAATCCGACGCCATGCGGCGCAGCTCCTGGCTGTTGACCGCGAAGTGCTTCGGGGTGGCTGCCACGCCCTGGG
>NZ_JAWDJJ010000312.1:0-3139 GCF_032465695.1 Actinomyces sp. MRS3W | reverse complement strand
CCCTCAGCCCACCGCGGCGCCGCAGGCGCACCCCGCGCCAGCCGCACCGCCAGCGCATCCCCGGCCCGCCGCGCCAGTTTCCGGGCCGCGCCCCTCCCTGCCACCAACCGTGCCGCCACCGGGCCGGGAAGTCCAACGGGAAGGCAATATCGGCAGATACGTACTGTCCGGAGCCGCCGCACTGCTCATCGTGTCCGCCGCGGTGAGCCTCATCGCCCTGGTCTGGGATCGGATTCCCGACATCGTCAAGGTCGGGGCGCTAGGGGTCATCGCCGTCGCACTGGTGAGTACGGGAACATTCCTGACCAACACCCGGAAGCGGCAGCAGGTGGCCGCAGCAACCCTCACCGGCACGGGCGGCGCCCTCGGCTTCGTCGCCATCATCGGCGCCGTGCTGACCACCGGCCTGGCACCGGCGGCGGCTCTGGGACTGATGGTGGTGTGGGCCTTCGTCCTGCTGCTGGTCTCCTGCGTCACCGGGCAGTTCTTCACCGCGGTCATCTCCATGGTGGGGGCACTGGTGACGGTGGGGTTCGCCACCTGGCAGGTCAGCGCACACCCGGAGCAAACGGTGCTCACGTGGGCCCTCATCGACACCTACGTCATCGCTCTGGCAGTGGTGGCGAGCCTACTGCCCCGCTTCTCGCCGCGTATGCGCCTGAGGGCCTGGCTGCCCACCACCTCCATCGTGGTGACCGCCAGCGTGCTGCTCGCCGGACCGACTCGGCTGCTGCTCACCACTGCGCCGCTCGGGATCGCGCTGCTGACCCTCCCCTGCCTGGTGCTCATGGCACAGGTGCACCACTCCACCCGCTTGCTGGTCGAAGTGGGCAGTCGACAGGCCGCGGCAATCGAGTGGGGACTCACCGGTGCGGTCATCGCCGCGGCCATATCAGTTCTCGGATACGCCGACGGCGTCTCGGCGTCCCTACGCAGCGGCGTCGCCATCACCTTCTTGGTCCTGATGGGCCTGTCCACCCTGGCCCTACTCCCCCGCCAGGTGCCCTCCTCGTGGCTGACCACCATCGCCCCGGTGCATCTGGGCACCGTGATCGCCGTCGCCGCATTCATCTTCGCCGCGGACCTTGACCTCCTGGCGGCGACGGTACTGATCGTGGCGTTGGCCAGCGTGCCCGTGGTGCGCCTGGGCTATAGCGTCCCGGTGGTGGTACTCCCGTTCACGGGGCTCGGGGCGCTCGTGGCCGGGTTCGTCCCCGCCGCGACGACCCGGGCACTGGCCCTGGTCGCCGTGCTCATCGGCGTTGCGCTGGCCGTGGGCCTGGAATGGTTGCTGGCACCGCCTCGACCCAATTCCGACGAAGCGATCAACCGGCCCATGTTCCTGTACGCCGCAGCGTGGCTGGTGGCCGGCAACCTCGTGATCCTGATGCCGCTGGTGCTCAACCAGATGCTTCCCACCACGGGCGCCGGAGTGATCGTGGCGCCGCTGGTGTCCGGCGCGCTGGCCCTGGCGTTGGCCGGCATGGGCCTGTTCACTTCCGAGTCCAGCCCCCGCATGCTCATCTGCGGCGAGCGGGCGGGCCGCCTGGAGGGCGCAGCGGATCTGCACACCCCGCTGTCGGCGGCCCCTCCGCCCCTGGCGTGGCTCGGTGACGCGCTGCTCACGGCGCAGGGCCTCGCACTGCTGGTGCGAGCCGACCATCTCAACGGCCCACTGTTGGCGACGCCGCTGGTCGGGTTGGCTCTCGCACTCGCCGTGGCCGGTGGGCGGATGCTGCTGCCCTGGCGACGGCGCACCGGGGTGACCCTGACCGTGGCGATCTCGCACAGCCTCATGCTGTGGTGGTCAGTGATGATCCTCACCGGCGCATCCGCCACCTCCATGCTCATGACCGCCATGGTGCTGGCGACCGGCGCGGTGTGCATCGTCGTCGGGTTCCGCGCCCGCATCACCACGCTGCGCCACTACGGGCTCACCCTGGTGCTGCTCGTCGTATTCAAGCTGGCGGTGGTCGACGTGGCCCGGCAGAACTCGCTCATGCGGATCCTGGCGCTCGTCGTCGCCGGCGTCGTGTGCTTCTGCCTGTCCCTGGCGTACAACCGCTTCGCCCAGGAGCAGGAGCGCACCGCAGACGCCGTCAGCTGGCGGCCGCCCGGCGATCGGCCAACACGCCCTTGAGATAGCGGCCGGTCCAGGAGCCGGGCACGTCGGCGACCTCTTCGGGGGTGCCGGTGGCGACGACGGTGCCGCCGTCCTTGCCGCCCTCGGGCCCCATGTCGATGATCCAGTCGGCGTTGGCGATGACGTCGAGGTTGTGCTCAATGACCACCACCGAGTTGCCCTTGTCCACCAGCCCCTGCAGCACGCCGAGGAGTTTGCGGATGTCCTCGAAGTGCAGTCCCGTCGTCGGCTCGTCCAGCACGTAGATGGTGCGGCCGGTGGAGCGGCGCTGCAGCTCGGTGGCGAGCTTGACGCGCTGTGCCTCACCACCGGACAGGGTGGTGGCGGCCTGCCCCAGGCGCACGTAGCCGAGCCCGACCTCCACCAGCGTGTTGAGGTGGCGGGCGATGATGGGGGTGGCGGCGAAGAAGTCGGCGGCCTGGCTGATGGTCATGTCCAGCACGTCGGCAACGGTCTTGTCCTTGTACCGGATCTCCAGGGTCTCCCGGTTGTAGCGGGCGCCCCCGCACACCTCGCAGGGCACGTACACGTCGGGGAGGAAGTTCATCTCGATCTTGAGGGTGCCGTCGCCCTTGCAGGCCTCGCAGCGGCCGCCCTTGACGTTGAAGGAGAAGCGGCCGGGGCCGTAACCGCGCACCTTCGACTCGGGTACGGAGGCGAAGATCTTGCGGATGTGGTCCCACACGCCGGTGTAGGTGGCCGGGTTGGAGCGGGGGGTGCGTCCGATGGGTGACTGGTCGACGTGGACGACCTTGTCGAGATTGTCCAGGCCGCGCACGGTCTTGTGCCGTCCGGGCACGCCCCGCGCATGGTTGAGGCGGTTGGCGAGCACCTGGTAGAGGATGGAGTTGACCAGCGAGGACTTGCCCGAGCCGGATACGCCCGTGACGGCGGTGAAGACGCCCAGCGGGAAGGTAACCGTGACGTCCTTGAGGTTGTTCTCGCGGGCGCCGACGACGGTGACGTTCTTGCCCCGGGCCGGTTTGCGGCGGGTGG
>NZ_JAWDJJ010000311.1:0-21398 GCF_032465695.1 Actinomyces sp. MRS3W | reverse complement strand
GCCCGGAGATGCCGCCAGGAAATACGTGATGGTCAGTCCGACGATGCAGGCGGCCACCCCGATCGCCATGGCCAGGTCCTCCGCCTACGCCGAGCTGTACTTCTCCGACCTGCCCTGGCCGGAATTCGACCGCACCGAGCTGTGGCGTGCCTGCCAGGCCTACGCGCACCGGGAACGCCGCTTCGGCGGCGCCGTCGACAAGGTCGCGCAACCGTCCCAGCCCTGACGCTGGATTTAGCGGGTTACCGGGAGTTCCGGGAGCAGTCGGCGCACAGGCCGAAGAACTCCACCGTGTGCTCCATATCCGTGAAGCCCTGCTCGGCGGACACGCGCCGGATCCACTCCTCCAGCTCACTGCCGGCCACCTCCACCGTGCGTCCACATGAGCGGCACACAATGTGGTGGTGGTGCTCCGGACGCTCACACTCCCGGTAGAGGGTCTCCCCATCGGTGCCGCGAATCTGGTCGACCTCGCCGGCCTCGGCCATGGCGGTGAGATTGCGATAGACCGTGGCCAGCCCCACCCGGGTGCCCTCGGCCTGAAGCGCCGCGTGAATCTGCTGGGCGGAGCGGAATTCGGCGGTGCGGCGCAGCATGTCCGCCACGGCGGCCCGCTGCCATGTGGAGCGGTGACGGGGCTGGTGCTGGGATTGCTGGGATTCAGTCATGACAAGGCCTCCGGTTCGCTAGTGTCGAGGCGGCGTCGGCGGCCCACGCCCAGGGAGCGCACGATCCCGCCGAGCAGAGCGACCACGGCGTAGGCCACCACAAGCAGGACGACGATCATGGCGCCCGGAGATGCCGCCAGGAAATACGTGATGGTCAGTCCGACGATGCAGGCGGCCACCCCGATCGCCATGGCCAGGTGCATGGTGCGCCCGAAGGAGTAGGACACCAGTTGGGCGATGGCCACGGGCACGATCATGACCGCCGAGACGAGCAGCGCCCCCACCACCCGCATGGACACCGACACGGTCAGCGCCGCCACGACGGCCACCGTCACGTTCAGCACCCCTGTGGGCAAACCGATCGAGCGGGCGAACTCCTCGTCGTGGCACAGGGCGAACAGCGGCCCGCGCAGGCCGATCCCCACTGCGAGCACGGCGATGGCGAGCACCACCGTGAACCGGGTGTCGGAGGCCGACACGGTCGCGATTGACCCGAACAGATAGCTGGTCAGGTTCGTCGTCGTCCCGCCCGCCAGCTTGATGAGGATGACACCACCGGCAATGCCGCCGTAGAAGAGGATCGCCAGGGCCACGTCGCCACGGGTGCGGCCGCGTGCTCGGATCACCTCGATGAGCACCGCGCCCACAACCGAGGTGACGATCGCCCCGGGTATTGCCCAGGCGTCGTGCGGCGTCACGTGAGCGGCGGCGCCGGCGATCCACCCGAGTGCCACGCCGGTCAGGGCGATATGGCCGATGCCGTCGCCCAGCAGCGCCAGCCCCCGCTGCACCAGGTAGGTGCCCACGACCGGGGCGGACAGCCCGACCAGGACGGCGACGATATAGGCCCGTTGCATGAGCGGGCTGGCGAGCATCTCGCCCAGTGCGGTGAGCAATTCGTTCACTGGGCTCCTCCCGCCTGCTGCACGGAGGTAGTGAGCACGGGGGCGTGATGTGCAGCCGGCTCGGTGCTGCCGTGCTCATGCGCGTGCTCGCAGTTGTCGGGACGATCGTGCCCGAGCTCGTCATGGCGGGCGTGGTCATGCGCGAGCCGACTCTTCGGCCCATCGAATACCACTCGTCCCTCGGCCAGCACCACCGCCCGCTCGACGACGTCGGTCAGCTCACCCATCTCGTGCAGGACGGTCAGCAGCGTCAGACCCTGGTCGCGCAGCCCGGCCAGGGTGACGGCCAGGGACTCGCGTGAAGCACGGTCGATACCCGCCAGCGGCTCGTCCAACAGCAGCAGGTCGGGGGAGCGCACCAGGGCGCGGGCGATGAGCACGCGCTGGGACTGGCCGCCGGAGAAGACCTGCACATGGTCCTGCGCCCGGTCGGCGAGCCCAACCGCGTCCAGTGCCGCCAGCGCCCGCTGCCGCGCGGCCCGGCCGCGGTCGGCGAAGGGGCGGGAGGGGGACAACAGCCCGGAGCGGACCACTTCCAGCGCCGTCGCCGGCACGCCGGAGGAGGCCCCCACCCGCTGCGGAACGTAGCCGACCCGGTCCCAGGGGACGGTGCGCCGGTCCGCAACGTCACGGCCGAACAGGCGTACCGTGCCCGAGCTGACCGGGTGCAGGCCGAGGATCGTCTTGACCAGGGTCGACTTGCCCGAGCCGTTGGCCCCGAGCAGGGCGACCGATTCGCCCTCGCCGACGGTGAGGTCGATGCCGCTGAGGATGAGGCTTGTGCCCAGGACGACGGAGACGTCGGTGACGTCGATCGGGGGTGCCCCCGCAGGAGTGGGCGTGGAGGTCATGAAGTCCTTCTGGCGATGATGGGAACCGTGATCACTCGCAGGATAGCGCGGTGCGCAACTCCTCGAGGTTCGTGGTCATGGCCCCAGCGTAGTCGCCCGAGGCGGGGGCGGACTCGATGGGATTGAGTACGGCGGTGGTTGCGCCGGTCTCCGCGGCGAGCGCCTCCGCCGTCTTGGGGGAGACGAGCTCCTCGGTGAAGATCGTCGTGGTCCCCGTCTCCTCAACAATCTTCTTGACGGCGGCCAGCTCGGAGGGACTCGGCTCGGATTCGGGGTCAAGGCCGGAAACCGACGCCTGGGTCAGGCCGTACCGGTCGGCCAGATAGCCGAAGGCGGAGTGGGCGGTGACGAAGGTGGTGCGCTCGCACTGGGCGAGCCCGTTCGAATAGTCGGCGTCCAGGCCCTCCAGGGTGTCGGTCAGGGTGGCTAGATTGGCCTCATAGTCCGCCGCGTGGTCCGGGTCGGCCTGCGCCAGGGCGGTCTCGATGGCCTGCGCTGCGGCCTGCATACGCACCGGGTCGAGCCAGAAGTGCGGGTCGGTGGATTCGGCGGCGTCGTGGTCGGCCTCCTCCTCGGTATCCTCGGTGTCCTCGTCGTGGTCGTGCGCGACCCCGTCGTGGTGGACCAGGTCAACCGTGGCGGACAGTTCCAGGACGGTGGGGCCGGAGACCTCGGCCAGGGCGTCGTCGAGAGAGGGCTGGAAGCCGGCTACGTAGACCACGAGGTTGGTGGCGGACAGGGCGGTAACGTCCTTGGGGGCCAGCTCGTAGTCGTGCGGCTCGACATTGGTTGGCGTGACGCTGGTGACGTCTACGTGGTCGCCGCCGACGGCTTCGGTCAGGTATTGGATCGGGTAGAAGGATGCGGCCACCGACAGTGTTTCCCCGGTTTGCCCGGTATTCGTGCCATCGGCGGGGGTTGAATCGGTGGAACATGCGGCTAGGGAGACTCCGGCCAGGCTCAGTGCGGCGGCTGCGGCGATGCCGCGGCGGGCGGGGGAAAGAATGTTCATGGGAACCATTCTCATGTGTTTGAGGGTGGGGCGTCAAATCCGGTCGACGCGCCCCTTAGACTTGCCCCGTCCGTCCCGCCGACCGCGCGCGGATGACAGACGGCATTGAACGACACCAGGACCTACGGAGAAACACAGTGGCAGCAACTCCCTCGACGCTCGACCGCGTCATCAACCTTGCAAAGCGGCGCGGCTTCGTCTTTCCCTGCGGCGAGATCTACGGCGGTACCCGCTCGGCCTGGGACTACGGGCCGCTCGGCGTCGAGCTCAAGGAGAACATCAAGCGTCAGTGGTGGCAGTACATGGTCCGCTCCCGTGACGACGTGGTCGGCCTGGACTCCTCGGTCATCCTGCCGCGTGAGACCTGGGTCGCCTCTGGCCACGTGGCTGCCTTCACCGACCCCCTCATCGAGTGCACCTCCTGCCACAAGCGCCTGCGCGAGGACGAGCTTCAAGAGGCCTATGCCGCCAAGCACGGCATCGACAATCCCGACGACGTCGCCCTCGACCAGCTCGTGTGCCCCAACTGCGGCACCCGCGGCGCTTTCACCGAGCCCAAGGCCTTCTCCGGTCTGCTCAAGACCTTCCTCGGGCCCGTCGACGACGAGGCCGGCCTGCACTACCTGCGCCCCGAGACCGCCCAGGGCATCTTCATCAACTTCACCAACGTCATGAGCGCCGCCCGCAAGAAGCCGCCCTTCGGCATCGGCCAGGTTGGCAAGTCCTTCCGCAACGAGATCACCCCGGGCAACTTCATCTTCCGCACCCGCGAATTCGAGCAGATGGAGCTGGAGTTCTTCGTCGAGCCCGGTACCGACGAGGAGTGGCACCAGTACTGGATCGACTACCGCAAGGCCTGGTACACCGACCTGGGTATCTCCGAGGACAACCTGCGCCTGTACGAGCACCCCAAGGAGAAGCTCTCCCACTACTCCAAGCGCACCGTCGACCTGGAGTACCGCTTCGGCTTCGCCGGCGGCGAATGGGGTGAGCTCGAGGGCATCGCCAACCGCACCGATTTTGACCTCAGCACCCACGCCGAGCACTCCGGCAAGGACCTGTCCTACTTCGACCAGGGCAAGAACGAGCGGTGGACCCCCTACGTCATCGAGCCGTCGGCTGGGCTGACCCGCTCGCTCATGGCCTTCCTGGTGGAGGCCTACACCGAGGACGAGGCCCCCAACACCAAGGGCGGCACCGACAAGCGCGTGCTGCTGCGCCTGGACCCGCGCCTGGCCCCGGTGAAGGCCGCGGTGCTGCCGCTGAGCCGCAAGGAGGAGCTGACCGGACCCGCACGCGAGTTGGCCGAGCGCCTGCGCAAGACCTGGAACGTCGAGTACGACGATGCCGGCGCCGTCGGCCGCCGCTACCGCCGCCAGGACGAGGTCGGCACCCCCTTCTGCCTCACTTACGACTTCGAGTCGCCCGAGGACGGGGCGGTGACCGTGCGCGAGCGCGACACCATGGTCCAGGAGCGCATCCCGCTCGAAGGGGTCGAGCGCTACCTCGCCGAACGCCTCATCGGCTGCTGAGCCTGCTGAGGCTGCTGGCCACCGCTCCTGTCCTGCGTTCTACGACCTTGGGGTACGTTTCACGACCCCGGGGTGGTCGTGAAACGTACCCCAGGGTCGGAAATCGACATGGCGGGGGCGGGCGCCGTGCGGCACTCACCGGCGCCGCAGCCCCAACATCGAGCCCTCGCGCAGCCCCGCCTCTAATCTCGTACCCGGCCACAGCAGATCACGGTTGGGCGTGAGCGAGGCGACGACGTCGGCCGGGAATGCCGCGAGCACCTTGTCTGCCAGCGCGTGCAGGTCGCGGAACTCGCTGTACACCACCCGAATGAACCGCCAGCCCATGGCCTGAATGGCGTCCTGACGCAGTTTCTCCTGCCAGGCGTCTTCACGGGTGCTGTATTTCATGCGGCCGTCAACCTCAATGACGATTCCGAAGTCGGGCCAGCACAAGTCGACCCAGCGTCTTTCCGCGCCTGTGTCGATGGGGTGTTGAACATGGGCAGACGGCAGACCCACGGTCAGCACCAGCCACCGCATGACGCTCTCACCGGGCGAATCGGCCAGCGGCGTCGCCGCCCCCAGTACGGCTCGCGCTTGCGCTATTCCACGTCTGTGCGCGGAACGCTGCAGCCATCCGTGCCAGGTGTCGCGAGCCCGCTTCTCGGCGTCGATATATGCGCGGCGGTCGTTCGGTTGCGACCGGCAGTACAACCGCAGCGCCGCGTCGGCGATGGCCAGGGCGTTGTGCGCGGGCTCATCGAAGGCGCAGTCGAAGGCGGTACGTAAGGCAGTAGTGACCGGCAGCCCGCCGACCACGGTGATGTCTTCCTCGGACAGGTCCAGTCGGCGCCGCCACAGCATGGTCCGCCGACAGTAGAAGTCTTCGTGCGTGTTCGGGTGAGGTGGCCCGGTTGGCGGCACGCTGATCAGCGGCAGGCTGGTTCCCACTCGCTTGGGGGCGCCGTCGACCTGGAAGTACACGTCCGGTTCCTGGCTCATCATGGGTAGCCCGAGGAGGAGCGCAGCGGATGCGTGCGTGAGGCAGCGTGCGGAGCGGTGCGTGCTCTGCGCGGTGATGGCGCGCGCCAGGGCGAGGGTGTAGCGGTGCTGCCAGCGCTTCGCCTCGGGGGCGGGAATCCAGTGAATGCCGGGAGCGAGCCGCAGCGCCGAGTCGGGGACGTCGGCGCCGATCCTGGCGTTGCGCCCTGAGCGGATGAGAACGGGGAACAGATTCCGGTCGAGGGGCTGGTGAAGCGTGACGGACGACATGCCGTGAGCATCCGCCGGCGGGCGTGTGTGAGCCAGTTCCAGTCGCGTCGCCTGTGGATGGGCACCAGCGCGGGGTGCCGCCAACGTTGCCTGTGGACTTCGGTACTGGAGGGACCGGGCTCTGTACCGACGAGTCGAAGACCTAGCCATGCGTTCCACGACCTTGGGGGACGTTTCACGACCCCGGGGTGGTCGTCAACCGTCCCCCAAGGTCGGAAATCGACATGCGGGGAAGGGGACGCTGCGCCGCCTGCCGTGACCAGCGGTGCCTACGCGGCACTCGCCGGGTCAGCGGGCATGATGGCCGGGTGAACGCCGAGACGACGCCCGCCCCGCACCACCATCATTCCGGCCCCCTTGACCTGGACGCCGCCGAGGCCAGGCGCGTGCGCCTGGTGCTGGCCGCCATCGTCGTGCCGCTGGTGGTGGCCACCATCATCGGCCTCATCGTGCTGTGGCCGGGGAAGAGCTCGCTGACCGGCTCTCAACCCTTCACCGCCGACGGCGCCACGCTGGAGTCGGCCACCATCACCTCCCTGGAGGCCGCCGACTGTGCCGACGCCACCGGCGGGTTGGAGGGAATCACCAATGACTCCCTGCTGGCCGACGCCGTCTGCGCCACCATCACCTCCGGCGACGGCGAAGGCCTGGTCATGCCCGTGCATATCCCCGCCGAGTCGCTGTCCGCGGCCGACGTCGGGGACAAGCTACAGGTGATGTACACGCCCGCCGCGCTCGCCTCCGGCACCCCCTATGTGTTCGTCGACTACGTCCGCCAGGTGCCGGTCGCCGCGCTGGCGATTGTCTACCTCGTGCTCGTCGTCGCCGTCGCCGGCCGCAAGGGGGCGCTGAGCGTGCTGGGACTGCTGCTGGCCACGGCCGTCCTGCTGGGCTTCATGATCCCGGCGCTGCTGGATCTGGCCTCACCCATGTGGGTGACACTTGTGGGCGCCTCGGCCATGATGCTGCTGGCCGTGTACGTCGCCCACGGCATCTCCGTGCGCACCACCACGGCGCTGCTGGGCACCTTCGCCGGTGTGGTCATCACGGTGCTGCTGTCCCTGTGGGGAGTGGACGCCGCCAACCTCACCGGCGCCACCGAGGAGACCTCGCTGACCCTGACGGCCATGGTGGGCGGCATCAACCTGCAGGCGCTGCTCACCTGCGGCATGGTGGTGGCCGCCCTGGGCGTCCTCAACGACGTCACCATCACCCAGGCCTCCGCGGTGTGGGAGCTGCACGCCGCCAACCCGTCCCTGGGACGGGCCCGCCTGTTCACCGGCGGCATGCGCATCGGCCGCGACCACATCGCCTCGACCGTCTACACCCTCGCCTTCGCCTACGCCGGCACCGCCCTGCCGCTCATCCTGTCGGCCTCCCTCATCGACCGGTCCTTCACCGACACGCTCCTGTCCGGTGAGATCGCCGAAGAGGTGGTGCGCACCCTGGTGTCCTCCGTCGGCCTGGTGCTGGCCATTCCGGCGACGACGGCGATCGCCGCCTCCCTATGCCGCACCACCCCGGCACGCGCCTCAGCCGCCGGAGACGTCTAGCTCGGCGTCGGCGAGCAGAGCCCGATCGGACTCGCCCAGGTAGGGGGAATCCAGCCAGCCCTCGGGCAGGTGCGGGGTACGGGGGTGCCCGGCTCGTCCGCGCGGCCCCTCGGCCGCAGCCCCGGGGAAGGGGACCGTCTCGGGCAGCCGCGAGCGCATGTGTGCCAGCGCGGCGTCGAGCTCGGCCAGTGAGGACACGCGCATCAACTCTCTGCGCGCCGCCCCGCCGACCGGGTACCCCTTGAGATACCAGCCGATGTGCTTACGCAGGTCCCGCACCCCCCGGTCCTCGCCCAGCTCCGCGGCCAGCAGCCGCCCATGCTCGGCGATCACCGAGATGACGGCGTCCAGATCGGGGCGGGTGCGCTTGACGACCCCGTGCAGGGCGGCCACGATGTCAGCGAACAGCCAGGGACGCCCCTGGCAGCCGCGTCCCACCACGACGCCGTCGCAGCCGGTCGCACGCAGCATCGCCACCGCGTCGTCCCCGTTCCAAATATCCCCATTGCCGAGTACCGGCAGGGCAGTTGCCTCCTTGAGGCGGGCGATCTGCTCCCAGCGTGCCTGGCCGGAGTAGTGCTGCCGGGCCGTGCGCGCATGCAGGGCCAGGGCGGAGATGCCGGCGTCGGCGGCCAGGCGCGCCGCATCGAGGAAGGTCTCGTGCTCCTCGTCAATGCCCAGGCGCATCTTGACCGTGACCGGCACCTCGCGCCCTCGCCCGCTGGCGCGCACGGCGGCCTCGCTGGCGTCCACCGCGGCACGCATAATTGCCGCCAGCAGGTCGCGTTTCCACGGCAGGGCGGCGCCCCCGCCCTTGCGCGTCACCTTGGGCACCGGGCAACCGAAGTTGAGATCGATGTGGTCCGCCAGATCCTCCTCCACCAGGATCCGCACCGCCGCGGCCACTGTGGCCGGATCCACCCCGTACAGCTGAATGGAGCGCACTCGCTCGGAGGGGTCCGTACGCACCATGGCCAGGGTCTTGGCATTGCGCTCCACCAGCGCCCGGGTGGTGACCATCTCGGTCACATACAGTCCCGCCGGCGCCGCCAGTGCCCCGTCAACACCGGGGAGGGGCCCCTCTTGGGTGGGGCGCAGATGCTCCGGCAGCGCCGACTCCCCATAGCGGCGGCACAGGCGCCTGAAGGACGCGTTGGTCACCCCGGCCATGGGGGCAAGCACCACCGGTGTGGCGATCTCCAACGGGCCAAGGCGCAGCGGCGCCACCACGGTGGATGCGGGGGCCGGCGTGTTGATCGGCGCGGCCGGGCTGGGTGAAGCGGTCACCGGCACATGCTGACACACCGGCTGCGCACCTGGCGCCCGCCCGACGTGGGACGCTGGTGACATGAGCCCCGTACCCGCCCCGACCACCGGTCTGCTGACGGGGCGCACCGTCCTGGTCACCGGCGTGCTGCGCCCCACCTCGATTGCCGCCGCCATCGCCGCTACCGCCCGCGAGCAGGGCGCGCGCGTGGTACTGACCGGCCACCCGCGCGTGCTGCCGATCACCGAGGCAACCGCCCGGCGCATCGGCGGCATCGACGTCGTCCTCCCGTTGGACGCCACCGACGCCGCCGCGCTGGCCGGGCTCACCTCCGCCCTGCGAGCTTGCGGCATCACCCGGCTCGACGGTGTGGTCCATTCCATCGCCCGCGCCAACCCCGACCTGCTGGGAACCGTCCTGCCCGCCGAGACTGTCGGCGACGCCGCCCCGGTTGCTGCGCGCCTGCAGGAGCTGGCCGCCGCGTTCACCGCCTCGGTGGCCTCCTTCCCGGCCCTGGTGGCGGCCGTTGACCCACTGCTGGGGGAGGACGCGTCAGCGGTTGCCCTCAGCTTCGACACCGGGCACGTGCACCCCGGCTATGGCTGGATGGGACCGCTTAAGACCACGCTGGAAGCCACGGTGCGCAGCCTCGCCGTCGAGCTGGGCCCACGTGGCGTGCGCGTCAATGCGCTCAGCGCCGGCCCACTGCACACCCAGGCGGCTTCGGCGATTCCCGACTTCGAGGAGCTGGCCGCCCGGTGGGAGCGCGCCGCGCCACTGGGCTGGGACGCCGCCGATCCGTCCCCGGTGGCCCGCAGCGCCGTCGCACTGCTGTCGAGCTGGCTGCCGGCCACCACTGGGCAGATCCTCCACGCCGACGGCGGTGCCCCGCTGCGCCTGTGAGCACCGGCTCGTCCTGACGAGGCGCCCGGGTGCCGTAGGGTATCCGCGTGACGACTGACTCCTCCGGGAAAATCCTCGTGCTGGTCCGGCACTCCAAGGCCGCCCACAACGCTCCCACCGACTTGGAACGCCCACTCACCTCGCGCGGGCGCGCCTTGGCGGACGAGCTGGCGCGCGCGCTCGGCCGCCGGATGAGTCACCTCGACCTGCTCCTGGTTTCGCCCGCGGTGCGCGCCCGCCAGACCGCCCGGCCCATGACCGAGCGCCTGGCCCCTGCACTGACCCGCGTCGAACCGGAGATCTACCATGAGGGCCCCGGCGGGATCCTCCGGCTCCTGGAACCGCTGCCGGAGACGACGCGACAGGTGCTCGTCGTCGGCCATGAGCCGACCGTCTCGGTGCTGGCGCACCTGCTTCACGACACCGCCGACGACCTGGCCGACCAGGTCTCCTTCGGCATCCCCACCGCCACCGCGCTCGTGCTGCAGGTGCCGGGCGCCTGGGCCGGACTCGGCCCCCACGCCGCTCACCTCAGCGAAATCGTCACCGCCCGCCGCTAGGGCGCCGGCTGCGGCTCATTCAGAGCAGCTCCAGCACTGCGGTGAGGTCACGCACGTGCACGGCGGCGGCCGCCTGCTCGGTGACGACCGGCTTGGCGCAGAAGGCCACCCCGAGCCCCGCTTCGGCGAGCATGCCCAAGTCGTTGGCGCCGTCGCCCACCGCGACCGTTCGCTCCAGCGGAACGCCGTCGGCCTCGGCCCAGGCGCGCAGGCAGCGCACCTTCTCCTCGCAATCCACGATCCGCCCCAGCACCTTCCCGGTGAGGACGCCGCCCGCCACCTCAAGCCGATTGGCCGCCACATGATCGATGCCCAGGCGCTCGGCCAACGGGCACACCACTTCCTCAAAACCGCCCGAGACCACGCCCACTCGACAGCCCCGCTCATGGAGTGCCGCAATGAGCTCGCGCGCGCCCGTCGTGGGTCGCACCTCGGCAAGCACCTCGGCAAAGACCGTCTCGGGGACGCCCGCCAGCGTCGCCACCCGCTCCCGCAAGGAGGCGGCGAAGTCCAGCTCCCCGCGCATGGCCCGCGCGGTCACCTCCGCGACGCGCTCCCGACTGCCGGCGCGCTCGGCGAGCAGCTCAATGACCTCCTGCTCAATGAGGGTGGAATCGACGTCCATGACCAACAGCCCGGGGCCCTGGGAGGCCAGCGCCCCGGTAGCGCGGGCGCCGGACACGCGCCCGGCAGTGGCTGACTGCGCGACTGAATGCATGTCCGGATGCTAACCAATGCCCGCCGCCCGGAGACGACGCCGCCCCGGAACCCTTCCGGGCCCGGGGCGACAGTCGCATGCCTGTGCTAGCGGCACCTCAACGTCAGCGCACGACCTTCTTGCCCTTGGCAACCACGGTGATGCCAGATTCGGTCACCGTGAAGCCGCGCTCACGATCGTGGTCGTGATCGATGCCGACCATGGCGCCCTCCTCGACGACGACGTACTTGTCGAGGATGGCGCGGTTGACCACCGTGTTGCGTCCGACGTTAACCCCGTCCATGAGCACCGACTCGCGCACCGAGGACCAGGAGTTGACCCGCACCTCGGGGGAGAGCACCGAGGAGATGACCTCACCGCCGGAGACGATGACGCCGGGGGAGACGATCGAGTCGACGGCGTGGCCCAGGCGCTCGTGGTGTCCGTAGACGAACTTCGCCGGCGGCATGGAGTTGGTGTAACCCGCGAACAGCGGCCAGTGACTGTTGTACAGGTTGAACACGGGGCTGACGCTGATGAGGTCCTGGTGGGCCTCATAGAAGGCATCGACCGTACCCACGTCGCGCCAGTAGTCGCGGTCGCGCTCGGTGGCGCCGGGAACCTCATTGTCCTTGAAGTCGTAGACGCCGGCCCCGCCCTGGGCCACGAACCACGGGACAATGTTGCCGCCCATGTCGTGCTTGGAGGATTCGTCCGCAGCATCCACCGTCACGGCCTCCAGCAGCGCGCTGGCGTCCATGATGTAGTTGCCCATGGAGGCGAGCACCTCATCGGGGGAGTCCGGCAGGCCCGGGGTCTCCTTGGGCTTCTCGACGAAGGCCTTGATCTTGCCGCGGTTGTCCGGGTCGGACTCGATAATGCCGAACTGATCGGCCAGCTCCCGCGGCTGGCGGATGCCGGCAACGGTGCACGGCAGGCCGGAAGCGATGTGGTGGTCGAGCATCTGCGAGAAGTCCATGCGGTAGATGTTGTCCGCACCGGTGATGACCACGTAGTCCGGGCGCTCGTCGTCGAGCAGGTTGAGCGACTGGTAGATCGCGTCCGCGGACCCGAGGAACCAGTGCTTGCCCACGCGCTGCTGCGCGGGGACCGGGGCGATGTAGTTGCCCAGCATGTCGGACATGCGCCACGTCTTGGAGATGTGGCGGTCCAAAGAGTGCGACTTGTACTGCGTAAGCACGACCACTTTGAGGAAGCCCGAGTTGATCATGTTCGACAGTGAGAAGTCGATGAGCCTGTAGATGCCCCCGAAGGGCACCGCCGGCTTGGCACGGTCGACCGTCAGCGGCATGAGGCGCTTGCCTTCACCGCCGGCGAGGATGATTGCGAGGACGCGAGGGGAAGCCATGGGGCCACCTTACGGTGATTTCGGTCATCTCGGGAGGGGATTGGACCGAACAATCATGTTTTCCCCTTCGTGCCAAGGCAAACATCGGTCACGACACCCCGTGAGCGCCGCAGTGCCCGTCAAAAACGCGCGCCGCCACTCCGGGGAGGCTACCGTGGGCCCTGCGGCCTGCCCCACGGCGGGGCCGCCCGACCAGGCCAATAACCCACACAACCGCTCAAACCCAGACGGTTCCGGACGTGCGCGGGTGCACGAGCGAGGAGGACAGCGCTGTGACTGACAAACTAAGCGCCGCACAGGGCGAGAACGCGAAGCTGCGAGTCGACCTGCTAACCAAGGAATATCCGCCTTTCATCTATGGTGGCGCGGGCGTGCACGTCAACGAGCTCGCCAAGGTGCTGCGCCCCCTGGCCGATGTGCGTGTGCACGCTTTCGGCGGCCCGCGCGAGCCCGGCACCGAGGGCGCCGACCCGGGCGTGACCGGCTACCCCGAGGTCGCCGAGCTCGATGGCGCCAACGCCGCCCTGCGTACCTTCGGCGTGGACCTGGAAATGGTGCCCGGGGTTGAGGGGGCGGACATCGTCCACTCCCACACCTGGTACGCCAACCTCGCCGGGCACCTGGCGGGCCTGCTCTACGGCATCCCCCACATCCTGTCCGCCCACTCCCTGGAGCCCATGCGCCCCTGGAAGGCCGAGCAGCTGGGCGGCGGCTACGCGCTGTCCTCCTGGGCCGAGCAGCAGGCCTACGAGGGCGCCTCGGCGATTATCGCCGTGTCCAACGGCATGCGTGAGGACATCCTCAAGTCCTACCCGAACGTCGACCCCGAGCGGGTCAAGGTGGTGCACAACGGCATTGATCTAGCCGGCTGGGCTCGCCCCGACGACGCCGAGTTCGAAGCACTGGCGGCGGACGTTCGCGGCCGCTACGGCATCGACACCTCCCGCCCCACCGTCGTGTTCGTCGGCCGCATCACCCGGCAGAAGGGACTGCCGCATCTGCTGCGGGCCGTGGAGAAGCTGCCTGCCGAGGTTCAGGTCATCCTGTGCGCCGGCGCTCCCGACACTCCGGAGATCAAGGCGGAGGTGGACGCCGCTGTCACCGCCCTGCAGGCCCAGCGCACCGGCGTCATCATGATCGAGGAGATGCTCCCGCACCGCGAGCTTCAGGCGGTCCTGGCCGCCTCCGACGTCTTCGTCTGCCCCTCCGTGTACGAGCCCCTGGGCATCGTCAACCTGGAGGCCATGGCCATGGGGCTGCCGGTGGTCGGGTCGGCCACCGGCGGCATTCCCGACGTCATTGTCGACGGCGAGACGGGCTACCTGGTTCCGATCGAACAGCTGACCGACGGCACCGGCACGCCCATCAACCCCGAGCAGTTCGCCACCGACCTGGCTGAGCGCCTGGCCGACCTGGTCATGGATGCCGACAAGGCCCAGGAGATGGGGCGGGCGGCGCGCAAGCGGGTGGAGGAGCACTTCTCCTGGACGGCTATCGCCGAGCGGACCATGGAGGTCTATCGGTGGGCGCTGTCTCAGGGCTGAGATAGTCGCGCACAGCACTGTTGTCGGGCCGGGGCTCGGTGGCGTGATGAGGAGTGGAATCCTTGTCAAGCTGCGGGTCCCGGCCCGTTGACGTGTGTCATCGATCTCTTCTATCCTTCGTTACCAACCGACTAGTCTGTCGGTAACGCAATGGAGCGAAGGAGAATGACCATGGATGACGTGCATGAGACACCTTTCGATGCCGCGGTTCAGGCAGTTCGGGGCGGCGCCGATCCCTTCGTCGAGGCCGGCGCCCTTTATGACCGGCTCACCGACGCCGAACGCCTCGGCCTGCTCGACGGCGACCAGCCCTTCTGGGAGGGCATGGCGGAGATGATGACGGTGGGCTATAACACCGTCCCCTATGTCCACGGCGAGGTGGCGCGTCTGGGAATCCCCGGTACCCGCTTCATTGACGGGCCCCGAGGCTGCGTGGCCGGCCACGGCACCGCCTTCCCCGTCTCCATGGCCCGTGGCGCCACCTGGGATGTGGACCTCGAGCAGCGCATCGGCGAGGCGATCGGCACCGAGGTGCGCGCGGCGGGCGGCAACTTCTTCGGCGGGGTGTGCATCAACCTGCCCCGTCACCCCGCCTGGGGGCGCATCCAGGAGACCTACGGCGAGGACACGTGCATCCTGGGGGAGATGGGCGCGGCCCTGACCCGCGGCGTCCAGCGCTACGCCATGGCCTGCGCCAAGCACTACGCCCTCAACTCCATGGAGAACAAGCGCTTCGAGGTTGACGTTACGATCGACGAGGCGCCGCTGCACGAGCAGTACCTGGCCCATTTCAAGCGCACCGCCGATGAGGGTGTCGCCGCGATGATGAGCGCCTACAACTCGGTCAACGGTGAGTGGGCAGGGCAGAACGAGTACCTGCTCCACCAGGTGCTGCGCGAGCAGTGGGGCTGGGACGGGATCACCGTCTCGGACTTCATCTGGGGGCTGCGCGACGCCGCCACCTCACTCAACAATGGCCTCGACCTGGAAGAGCCCCTGGTCCAGCAGCGCGCCCGGGACCTGCCCGCGGCCCTGGAGGAGGGACGCACGAGCTGGGAAGCGGTGCGCCGCTCCGGAGTGCGCCTCCTCGCAGCGCAGATCCGCTCCTACGCCTCGCGCGAGGATGTCGAGGAGGACGCAGCCGTTCTGGCCGCCCCGGAGCACCGGGCGCTGGCGCGCGAGGCCGCTGGCCGTGCGATGACGGTGCTCAAGAACGACGATGTCGACGGCGCCCCCGTGCTGCCCCTACCCGCCGGGCTGCGCACCATCGCCGTCATCGGACGCTTGGCCGAGGCGGAGAACATGGGCGACTCGGGTTCGTCCATGGTGCGCCCGCCCAGCTACGTCACGCCGGTTGACGGCATCCGCGCCGCCTACCCGGACGCCGAGATCCTTCTCGTCACCGAGGACGACCCGGACCTCGCCGCGCAGGCGGCGTCACGCGCGGACGTGGCCATTGTCATCACAGGCTTCGACAAGCACGACGAGGGCGAGTGGGTCGGCGGCGATACCATGGCCGATCCCGTTCTCACCGCACTCTTCCCGCCCCTGCCCGAGGGGGCGGTACTGCCCAGCGGCAGCGCCAATGCCATTATGACAGAGGGCTACGGCGGTGACCGGGCGAGCCTGTCCCTGCGGCAGATCGACGAACAGATCATCGCCGCCGTCGCCGCCGCCAATGCGCGCACCGTCGTGGCGCTCGTCGGCGCCGGCACCATCATGATGGAGAACTGGCGCGGTGATGTGCCCGCCATCCTCATGATGTGGTACGCCGGCATGGAGGGCGGACACGCCCTGGCCGACGTCCTCACCGGCACCGTCAACCCCTCGGGCCGCCTGCCCTTCTCCATCCCCACCAGCGAGGAGCACCTGCCCGCCTTCGACCGCGACTGGACGAGCGTCACCTACGACCGGTGGCACGGGCAGCGGCTGCTCGACAAGCTCGGTGTCGAGGCCGCCTACCCATTGGGGTGGGGGCTGTCCTACACCACCTACGCACTCGTTGACGCCGAGGTGGTGGATCGTCGGGGTGCGGGCGCCGACACCGTGCTCACCGTGCGCGCCACCGTGGCCAACACCGGTGGGCGTGACGGCATCCAGGTCGTGCAGGTCTACGGCCGGGGCGGCCTACACGCCGAGGAGACGCAGCTGCTCGGCTTTGCCACCGTCGCGGTGCCTGCCGGCGGTGAGGCGAAGGTGGACGTACCAGTGCGCCTCACGCAGCTCGGTTCCTGGAATCCCGACTCCAAGCGCATTGAGCTCGCTGACGGGGCCGTGGAGCTCGAAGTCGGCTTCCATGCTCACGACTCGCACGCCTCACGCCTGAACGCCTGATCGGTCACAACTCGCTACACTCGCGACGAATCTATGGCGGGTGTGAGGTGATGACATGACAGGGCGAGTCCGTATGGACGCGCACCAGCGCCTCGATCAGATCGTTGAGCAGGCTACGGACCTCATCGCGGAGAAGGGGTACTTCGGCTTCTCGATCGGTGAGCTGGCGCAGCGGTGCGGGCTGTCCAACGCCGGGCTCATCCATCACATCGGTTCCAAGGAGCAGGTCCTACACCTCGTGCTCGACGCGCGTGACCGCCGCGATGCGGAGGCGCTAGGCCTGACGGACATGTACGCCGCGCTGACCGGCGCGCAATCCGATGACGCATCCGTCGATCACGTGGTGAGACTCTTGCACGATCTGGTCGCACACAACGCCACCCAGCCCACGATGATCCGCCTGTATGCCATTTTGCGCGGTGAGGCGCTTTCTGCGGAGCATCCCAGCTATGCGTATTTCCGCAAGCGCGATGCGCAGGCAGTGCGAGCCTTCGAAGCCGCTCTGACAGGATACGTACGCAATCCCCACGCGGTGGCTCGGGCCACACTCGCCCTCATGGGCGGGTTGGAAGAGCAGTGGCTGCGTGACCCGGAGGACGTTGATCTCGTCGCTTGCTGGGATATGGCCTTCGGCGCGTTGCTGGCGGGCAGTCGGATCTAACGCGCCCACCACTCGGTGGCCGCCGCGACCCCGTGCCGCGCGGTAGCCAGCAGCGGACGCAGGACCTGCGCCCGCTCGTCGGCCTGCCGTGCGGTGGCCGCAGCGCCGTCGTCCTCCAGGGCGAGCATGCAGATGGCGCGCAACCGCAGGGAGCGCTCCAACAGGGTACGGCGGCGCGCGTCCAGTGTCGGAGGCAGCAGCCGCGGATTGACGACGGCGGTGACCACGTCGTTGAGCGTGTCGGCCAGTTCGGGGCGCTCACGCGCCAGATCCAGTTCAATGAGCGCGTCGATCGCGGCCTCGGTGGCGGCATGCACGTCGCGACGCGCCTGGGAGGCGTCCGCGGGCGGCAGCAGCGTGGTCATCTCCTCGACCTGCCAGGTCACCGACGTGCCCGTGACCCAGGGCACCAGTAGTACGCGTCGTCCGCTGGAGGCCTCGGCCACGACGCCTTCGCCGACGTCGAGGGCGGCCGCCAACCCCGGCAATGGATCTGCGGGGGAGGGCAGTACCGCGCTGGTGCGCGCGAGCGGCGCGAAGGCAGCGACCCACTCTTCCAGGCGCATTCGCCCCAGTCCCCATGGGGAAACGTCGTCGATGACTTCATGGACGCCGTCGGGGCCCTGGACGACGGCCCGTCCCTGCGAGGACGGGAACGGCGCCCACAGTGCCAGCAGGACGGACAGCGGCAGTGCAAGGGGATCCACGCCCCCGCACCTTAGCGCTATCACGGGCCGCTTGCAGGATAGGCTGATCGCATGACCAGCGTGCTCCGTTTCAACGACGTCTCGCTTCACCGCGGCACCACCCAGATCCTGTCCCACCTGACGTGGAGCGTCGCCGAGGGGCAGCACTGGGTGCTCCTGGGCCCCAACGGCGCCGGGAAGACGACGATCTCGCGTATCGCCGCAGCCCGCCTGTTTCCCTCCTCGGGCACGGTCGACATCCTTGGCGAGCGGCTCGGGCGCGTCGACGTGGCCGAACTTCGCCCACGCATCGGCCTGGCTTCCACTGCCCTGGCCGGTCGCGTCCTGGGCAGCGAGACGGCACTGTCGGTGGTGCTGTCGGCCTCGTACGGCCGCATCGGCGTATGGCGGGAGGAGTACGACGATTTCGATGTCGAACGCGCCCGGGCGCTGCTGACCGCTCTCGATGCCGGCCGGCTGGTGGACCGCACGTGGACGAATCTGTCCTCCGGGGAACGCAAGCGGGTCGAGCTGGCCCGCGCTCTCATGCCCGATCCCGAGCTGCTTATCCTGGACGAGCCCGCCGCCGGCCTCGACCTGGCCGGTCGGGAGCAACTGCTGGCCGCCCTGACCGACATCCTGTCCGCCCCGGGCGCCCCCTCCATGCTGCTGGTCACCCATCATTTGGAGGAAATCCCCGTAGGCTTCACCCATGGTCTCGCCCTGCGACAGGGCCGGGCCGTTGCCCTGGGGGAGCTCGACACCGTGCTGACCAGCGATGTGGTCACCACGGCCTTCGGCCTCCCGCTGGAAATCACCAAGGATCGCGGACGCTACGGCGCTCGCGGCGCATGAACGCCCACGTACGTTGAGGAGGACACAATGACATGGCTGTGGTGGGTCGGAGCCGCCCTCGTGCTCGGCGTCATTGAGACGGCGACGGCGGACCTGACATTCCTCATGCTCGCCGGCGGTGCGCTCGGCGGCGCCCTGACCGCCGGCCTGGGCGGGCCCCTGTGGCTGCAAGTGATCGTCTTCGCCGTGGTGGCCGCGCTGTTGCTGGTCGCGGTTCGTCCCTGGGCCAAACGGCACCTGGCCGCCACCACCCCGGAGATGCGCACCAATGCGCAGGCCCGTATCGGCCGCGAGGCGACGGCGCTGACCGTCATCGACGCCCGGGACGGCCGCGTGAGCATCGACGGCGAGGAGTGGAGCGCACGCCTGGCCGAGGGCGGCGGGCCCGCCGGGGCCTACGGCAGCAATGCCGCCGCGCACGTCGGCCCCGGCGCCAAGGTCCGCGTGGTTGCGATCGACGGCGCCGTCGCGGTCGTGGCCCCCTTATAGATCTTCGACATCCCATGCGCCGGTAACGATTCGCTGCACCTTCCCGTATGCTGCGAAGACACACTGACCGAAAGGCACACTCGTGAACGGACTGGAGACCGTGACCCTCGTCATTCTTGTTCTCATCCTGCTGCTCGTCATCGTCGCCCTGTTCCGGGCGGTGCAGATCGTGCCGCAGTCCTATGCGATCATCGTGGAGCGCTTGGGCAAGTTCCAGGCGGAGTTCGGCGCAGGCATGCACCTGTTGGTGCCTTTCATCGACCGTGTGCGCAACACGGTGGACCTGCGCGAGCAGGTGGTGTCCTTCCCGCCGCAGCCGGTCATCACCTCCGACAACCTCGTGGTATCCATCGACTCGGTCATCTACTACCAGGTGACCGATCCCAAGCGCGCCACCTACGAGATCGCCAACTACCTGCAGGCCATCGAGCAGCTGACCGTGACCACGTTGCGTAACGTTATCGGCGCCATGGACCTGGAGCAGACGCTGACGAGCCGTGACCAGATCAACGGCCAGCTACGCGGCGTGCTCGACCAGGCCACCGGCCGCTGGGGCATCCGCGTGTCCAACGTGGAGCTGAAGTCTATTGACCCGCCGGCTTCCATCCAGGGCGCCATGGAACAGCAGATGCGCGCCGAGCGCGACCGCCGCGCCGCCATTCTCACCGCCGAAGGTGTGAAGCAGTCCCAGATTCTCACCGCCGAGGGTGACAAGCAGTCCGCGATTCTGCGCGCCGAGGGGCAGGCCCAGTCCGCCATCCTCAAGGCGCAGGGTGAGTCCCGCGCCATCCTCCAGGTTTTTGACGCCATTCACCGCGGCAACGCCGACCCCAAGCTGCTGGCCTACCAGTACCTGCAGACCCTGCCGAAGATCGCCAACGGCTCCAGCTCCAAGATGTGGATCGTCCCCACGGAGTTCACCGCTGCCCTGGACGGCATTGCGGGCGCGCTCGGAGGTAAGTCCTCCGCCGGTGGGCCCGGCTCGGCCGCCTTCGCAGCCGACGCCGAGGCCGAGGCGGTCGGGGTGGATGTCTCCGGTATGGAATCCAGCCTTGACATCGCCGGTGACCTGGCCGAAACCAGCCTGCAGGCTCCTGAGGAGGCGCTCGCCGAGGCGCGGGGAGAGGCGCAGTCGGCCTCCGAGGAGGTAGCGGATGACTCCTCGTCCATCCCTCCCTCGAGCCGGGGCGAGTGAGCCGGTGACGTGTACTGCGCCCCACCGTGTGCCGTCAGTGAAATGAACCGGTACCGGTGGCGCGCAGGTGTAGCCTCACCGGGTGCTGCTTAAGACACTTCGTCACTACCTGAGGCCTTATGCGGCCTCGTTGGCGATCGTCTTCCTGTTGAAAATCATCGAGACGATCGCCGTTTTATCGCTTCCGACCCTCAACGCCGACATTATTAACGACGGCGTGGTCACGGGTGACACCAACAAAATCTGGAGCCTGGGCGGGGTGATGCTCGCCGTCACCGTCCTACAGGGCATCGTCGCCGTTGCTGGCACCTACCTGGCCGCCAAGGCGGCCATGGGCCTGGGACGCGAGATGCGCGCGGATATTTTCAACCATGTCCAGCGCTTCAACCTCGAAGAGGTCTCCCGCTTCGGAGCCCCCTCCCTCATCACGCGCTCGACCAACGACATCCAGCAGGTGCAGATGGTCGTGTTCATGACCAGCACCATGATGCTCATGGCGCCGATCATGCTGGTGGGCGGCACCATCATGGCGCTGCGCGTGGATGTGCCGCTATCCGGCTTGCTGCTCGTGCTCATCCCGCTGCTGCTCATTGTGGTCGGGGTGCTCATGAGCCGGCTGCTGCCGCACTTCCAGGTCATGCAGTCCCGGATCGACCGCGTCAACCTGGTCATGCGCGAACAGATTCAGGGCGTGCGCGTCATCCGTGCGTTCGTGCGGCAGAAGCAGCGCGGTGAGGTCTTCACCGAGGCTAACGATGCTCTGACGACCACGTCGCTGAGCATCGGCCGCCTGTTCGCCGTCCTCATGCCATCGGTGACCGTCATCATGAACCTCGCCTCCATCGGCGTCATGTGGTTCGGCGGGCTGCGGATCAATGACGGGCAGATGGAGGTGGGCGACCTCACCGCCTTCCTCAACTACATCATGCAGATTCTCTTCTCTGTCATGATCGCCGTCATGCTGGTGACGATTCTGCCGCGTGCCCAGGTTGCCGCCACCCGCTTCCAGGAGGTCATGGCCGTGGACCCGGCCATTAAGCCCCCCGCCCAGCCCCGGCACCTG
>NZ_JAWDJJ010000310.1:0-1109 GCF_032465695.1 Actinomyces sp. MRS3W | reverse complement strand
GGGCTCGGTGGTGCGTGTGCGCGACGAGGACTGGCTGGTCACCCAGGTCTCCTCCAACTCCGACGGCACCCTGGTCACGGTGCAGGGCCTCTCGGAGCTGGTGCAGGACACAACCGCGCAGTTCTCCGCCGGCATTGATGACATTCAGCCCGTGGACCCCCGCCGCACCCGCGTCGTCGCGGATCTCTCCACCCGTCACCGCCTGTCGCGGCTGTGGCTGGAGGCGACGCTGCGCAAGACGGCGCTGCCGGCTACCTCCACGGAGCTCGCGGTGGTCGGCGGCATGCTGGCGGACCCGCTCCCCTATCAGTTGACGGCCGTCCGGCGGGCGCTGGATCCGGCCAATCTGCGCCCGCGCATTCTGCTGGCGGACACGGTGGGCCTGGGCAAGACGCTGGAGATCGGCATGATCCTGTCGGAGCTGGTGCGCCGTGGTCGCGGGGACCGGATTCTCATCGTGACGCCCCGGCATGTGCTGGAGCAGATGCAGAACGAGATGTGGTCGCGTTTCGCCCTGCCCTTCGTGCGCCTGGACTCGGTGGGCATCCAGCGGGTGCGCCGCTCGGTCCCGGCCACCCGCAACCCCTTCTCGGTCTTCCACCGGGCAATCATCTCCATCGACACCCTCAAGTCGGACCGCTACCTCAATCACCTGCGCAAGCAGCGCTGGGACGCGGTGGTCATCGACGAGTCGCACAACGTGACCAACCGCGGCACGCTCAACAACCGCCTGGCGGACATCCTGGCCCGGCAGACGGACGCGCTCATCCTGGCCTCGGCCACGCCCCACAACGGTGATCCGAAATCCTTCGCGGAGCTGGTTCGGCTGCTGGAGCCGACGGCGGTGCACGCGGATGGCTCGCTGGATGAGGAGGCGGTGCGTCGCCTGGTCATCCGCCGTCACCGTCATTCCGAGGAGGTGCGTGACGTGGTGGGTGACCGCTGGAAGGAGCGGCTGACGCCGGTCAACCGCCTGGTGACGCCCTCCCCGGCCGAAGATGAGGTGGCTGCGGAGCTGTCCCGCTCCTGGTTGCACCGCGCCGACGGCGCCGCCGCGCCAGGCCTTGTCCCCGGAGCCGGCAACCGCGGGGATGCGTTGTTCTCATGGA
>NZ_JAWDJJ010000309.1:0-7309 GCF_032465695.1 Actinomyces sp. MRS3W | reverse complement strand
CAGCTGAGCGCGGGGACGAGCGCCAGGGCCGCCGACGCGTTCAGCCGAGCCGCCCGGGCCACGATCCAGCCGGGTAGCAGCACGGTCAGCGCGACGACCGCCGTCGCGGGAAGCAGCGCGAGCGGGTTGGACGCCGCGGTCGTCGTCATGGTCAGGCTCGCCTCCACCCACACCATGAAACCAGATGTTTCAGGCATCACCCGCCATTACTGCTCCCAGCCGCAGGCGTCAATGAGCCAGAGCGTGTGCGAGCCGTCCGTGGCCACCGGGGTCAGTGCCTCACGCGGCAGGTCATCAAGAGCGTTGGGCCACTGTGGTTCCATGGCTCCGCCGGGTGCGCCGCCTTCGGTCGGGTCGTCGTCGGTGTAGTAGTAGTGGGCGCCCAGGCGATCCAGGGCGGCGCATACACCGGGGTGCCAGAGAATCTGCGCCGCGTGTTCCGCCACGAAGCGACGGTCCGCCTCGGCGTAGCGGCGCAGTGTCGGGTAGACCACGTGTCTGTCTCCCAAGGACCAGTAGTAGGCCGAGCCGTTGGTCGGTTGTCCCAGAACCACCGCGTCGTCGGGGATGAGCTGCGCCGAGGAGCGGATGAAATCGGTCTCCTCATCGCTGAGCATCATCGGCCAGCGGCTGTGAAGCGGCTGATAAGAGAACGCAACAATGTAGTGGTGGAAGGCAGAGCGAGTCACGGCGGCACCACCCATGGCTGCAACGCTCAATGCCACCAGCAGGGCCACCGCCGCACGTGCCACACGCGTTCCCCCATGACTACGACCCAGGCCCGACGGCACCTGCTGGCTCGGCCTGCGCGCCAGGTCGATGCCACCCTCGATCGCCGTCGCCGCCAGCACCAGCACCGCGATTTCAAACAGCGGCACAATCCGGGCGCGCTGAAGGTACCAAGCGGAGGCAAGCACACGCACCGGACCATCCGTGGAGACGGAGGCCACTACCAGCACCATAGCCAGGGCCGCTGTCAGAATCGCCCACCGGTGACGCCGTCGACACACCGAGACCGCCACCCCGACTACTGCCACCAAGGTCAGGCTGGCGCCGCCCCAGCCGCCGTCGCGAATGACCCAGATCATCGCCGAGTCGTGGAACATCTCGCGCAAAACCACACCCACGTTCGCGCTCGGCCGATGGTAGGTGAACAGCATGCGCAACTGATCCCAGAACGCCACGGCGCCGACCACGAGGGCGAGCAGGGTGATCCCGATGAGCACCAGGATCACGACCCGCTGGCGATTTCCGGCGCGCCAGCGCCGGACCGCCGCCCCCAGCCCCACCACGATCAGTGCTGGCACGCCGATAACCGCAAGATTGAAGACCGAAGTGCCGTGCACCATGACGAGCCCCAGGCAGGCGACGGCGGCGGCCAGCCACCCTCCTGTACGCGAAGCGGCGGCGCGGCGCGCACCGCGCCGTGGCCTGGCCACCATGACCAGTGACACCGCCCCCGGGAGCAGGCAGACGGCCCAGGCGTATGGCCACAGCGTGGACATGAGCACGAAGGGGCCCGTGGCCACCACCGAGGCGATAGTTCCCGCCAGCAGTGGCAGCGCGTCGCTAATGCGGCGGGAGCGTGCGGAGAAGAGGGCCGACAGCAGGGAGGCGCAGCCAAGTGGCCAGACCACCGCCAGCCCGACGAGCGCGGTGAGATTCACGGAAACCGTCACCGGGGCGGGCACGATGGCCGCCAGGGAGTGCCAGCCGGTCGGGTAGTAGTGGACCTCGCCCCAGTACATGGGCGCAAGTGAGCCCACGGGGTAAGCGTCGGCGAACTCACGCACGTAGGCGACAGCGTTGAGGTGCCACACGCCATCGGAGGCCTGCATGGGCTGATCCGGCCGTCCTATGCCGGTGACCACGGCCCACCCCGACAGGGCGGCGGCGACGGCGAGGGCCACCCCGACCGGCCACCATGGCCCCGGTCCTACGGCGGGCGGCCGCAGCCAGGCGCGCAGGCGGCGCCAGCCGCTCGCCTCAATAGGCGGGTGACCGCGGCGACGACGAATCCAGGCGCGCGCGACTGCGGCACCGGCCACGGACACCACCAGCGCCGCCAGCGTCCCCGTCACGGCGGTGACCGTGCTCCAGGGAATCGAGGCCCAGCGGTATAGAACCGTCAGCGCGCCGAGGGCGGCGGCGGACATGGCCGGCGCTCCGCCCAGGGCCTGCAGGCGGGCCAGGCCGAAGGCACGCAGGACCAGGTAGCCCGGGAGCAGCAGAAGAGCAAGAAGGAAGACCGCGGCAGGCAGTGCCTGGAGCCAGGTCACTGGCCCCCGCCAATGGTCAGGCGGGGGGTACCCGCCCACAGGTCCGGGTTGGTGATGCGGCGTCCGTCCAACAGCAGCCGCACACCGGGCAGGTCAGCGGGGCTCACGGTGGCGTACTCGGGGTGGTCGGCCTGCACGATGGCGACGTCGACCGCCTCCCCCAGGTGGTAGGCGTCCCAGCCGAAGCCGGCAAGTTCGTCATCGGTGTACATGGGGTCGTGGACCAGTACCTCGGCGCCCGCCTCGCGCAGCGCCTCGACGGTGGGGAAAACACCGGAGAAGGCGGTCTCCTTAACCTTGCCGCGGTAGGAGGCGCCCAGCACCGCCACGCGCAGGCCCTTGAGGCTGCCGAGCACCTCCTCGGCGCGGTTGACCACGTACTGCGGCATGGTGGCGTTGAAGGAGCGCGCGGTGCGCACGATCGACGCATCCGGGTCGGTGGACAGGTACAGGCGCGGGTAGACGGGGATGCAGTGCCCGCCCACGGCGATCCCGGGCCGGTGGATGTGGGAGTACGGCTGGGAGTTGCAGGCGTCGATGACGCGCTGGATGTCGAAGCCGGCCTTGTCGGCGTAGACGGCGAACTGGTTGGCCAGGCCGATGTTGACGTCCCGGTAGGTGGTCTCGGCGAGCTTGGCCATCTCGGCGGCCTCGGCCGTGCCCATGTCCCATACGCCGTTGGGGTGGGGCAGGTCGGTGCGCTCGTCGAAGTCGAGGACCTGCTCGTAGAAGCGGATACCGGCCGCAGTGCCCGCCTGGTTCAGTCCCCCCACCAGCTTGGGGTAGCGGCGCAGGTCGGCGAACACCCGCCCGGTCAGCACGCGTTCCGGGCTGAACACCAGGTGGAAGTCCGCTCCCTCGCGCAGCCCGGAGATCTCTTCCAGCATGGGCTTCCAGCGACCACGAGTAGTGCCCACCGGCAGTGTCGTCTCGTAGGAGATGAGCGTGTTCGGGGTCAGGTGCTCGGCCAGGGAGCGGGTGGCCGCATCCATCCAGTCGAAGTCCGGCTCCCAGGTCTCGTCGTTGACGAACAGCGGCACCACCAGCACCACTGCATCGGCGTCGGGGATCGCCTCGGCATAGTCGGTCGTGGCGCGCAGCGCGCCGGCAGGCACGAGGCTGGCGAGCTTCTCCGCCAACTGCGCCTCGCCGGGGAAGGGCTCTCGACCAGCGTTGACGGACTCGACGGTGGCGGGGTTGACATCCACGCCGATGACTTCATGCCCCTTCTCGGCATACTGGACGGCCAGGGGCAGGCCGATCTTTCCCAGAGCGACAACGGCGATGCGCATGCAGGATCCTTCCTCATCAGCTGCGGCAAGCATCAGTGAGGATACCCGTTCAGCTCGTCGCTTCGGCCCCGAGAAAAAGAGCGTCATAGTGAGTCCTGACATGCGTCCAGTCGTTGGTACGCAGGATGTGCTCCTGCTGGCGGCGGCAATAGTCGGTGTCGCTGGCCAGAGCCAGGATGCGGGCAGCGGCCTCCTGCGGCGTTTCCACCACCCATTCGGCCGGGAATAGCGCCGCAGGTCCGCCCCAGCGGGCAACGTCGGGCCAGTTGCGCACCACCGGCAGAGCTCCGGAGGCGACCCCCTCGATAAAGCCCTCGTGGGTGCCTTCACGGCGCGAGGACGAAAGGATGACGGCGGCATGTTGCAGATGACGTGGAACGTCCTCGGTACGCCCGGTAATGGCGACGTGGCCTCCGAGTGCTGTGAGCCTGGCGGTGACGGCATCCGCGTAGATGCGTTCCTCCGGGGAGAGCCGCGCAGGGAAGTCGGGGCCGATGAGCAGCAGATGCCACGTGGGATCGGCTGCACGCAGGGCGTCGAAGACGTCAAGCGCCCAGGCGGGGTCCTTGCGCAGAGCCGCCCAGCCCACCAGCGCGACCGTACGGCGCGCGTCTGGTTCCTTGGGCAGACGGAAGCGGGTCAGCAGGGCGCGGTTGGGGATAGTGGTGAGGGTCAATGTGTCGGGCAGATTCAGGCTTGCGCGCAGAATCTCGCGGATCGTTGGGGCGACAGTGACCAGCTCATCCACCGCGGTCCAGTCCACCAGCTGCGGCATGACGGTGGAGGCCTCGTAGGAGTGAATGCGGACGATGAGCCGTGCCCGCGGGGCCAGCGTCGGCGCCACCAGGCTCGCCCAAACCGCGGCGGCGCTGCCCCATTCAACGAAGATGGTGTCGGCCCACTCCAGTGCGGCCGCAACATCCCCGGGCATGCCCGTTAACAGTCCCGCGGCAGACAAGTCCGCACCGCGGGCGAGAGCCAGGCGAGCACGCAGGAGGCTGCGTTGTGACGGCGTGGCGGGCAGATCACATAGGTCCAGGGTGCGCACCTCACACCGTTGATCGGACCGGTAGTCCTCAATAACGTCGCGAATGAAGGTCCAGTTCTTCAAGGAGATGAACAACAGCCTCCGGGATCGGTCCGCGTCGAGATGAGCGGAGCGTCGAGGCGCCATGGGCGCGGTGATGGCGGACCAGACAGGGCAAGCGCGCAACGGAGCAAGGAACACAGCCGGATCCGCCGTGAGCGCCGACGGAGCGGCCGAGAAGTGCAGGCTGGGGTGGAACATCGCCCGCACCGCCATGGCCAACAGCTCCTCGGTGTCCGCGTCCCGACCGTGCGTCCAGGCGGAATCGGCCTCAGCAAGCAGGTCGGTCAACGCGTGTGCAGGCAGCTTCCCCGTGGCAGTTCGGATACCGGTGTTCATTGCCAGGATGGCGCTCTCGACGGCGATGACCGAGGCGGCCCGCTTGCCGGCGAGCATCCGGTGCGCCCGGTCGAGGAGGTCGTTGGCCCGTGTTGCTTCGCCGCGTTCCGCCAGGAAACGGGCTCGGCGGGCGGTTTCAATGGCCCCGCCGACGGCGTTCCCCTGTTTGCTGGCCGAGCGCAGCCGCCACAGGGTGATGCCAACAAGCGCCGCCCGTCCGGGCAAGGTGATGGCAAGACGGGAGGCGAGCCCGGCAATGCCGGTGGAAGCGCGTGCCATCGTTTTCAGTTCTCCTCGCCGGTCGGGCGGCTGCCGGCCAAGACGGGTACGGGCGCCGACGGGAGCAGCTTGGTGAGTAGGGATGCGGCCATGAAACGCAACGGCGCCTCACGATCGAGGAGCCAGGCGGGGTCACGCGTGAACAGCGTTTCGGGGCGTCCGTGACGGCGCCGGGCTTGGGCGCGTGCCATGAGCACACTCGCGGGAACGGCCGGATCCAGGCAGGCATCGAGCAGATCCCGGTCCGCCCGTGACAGGACGCGGTCGAAGCCAGGCGCGGCGTGGTGGAGGCGACGGCAGAGCCCGGCCAGGGCAGCGCGCTCCGTGGGCGTCCAGATGTCCTCCCGGTCGCGGTAGTACACGGCACCGAAGACGTGGATCCGCACCATTTTGACCACCACGGCGCGGCGCCGGGCGGCGCCGAGGGCGGTGAACCAGTCGGCGGTGAGCAGCCCGGGGAGGAAGCCGAGCTGCTCGGTGATCGGGCGCACCACGTAGGTGACGCGATCGGAAGCGTCCTCACCGATGAGATAGACGGGTCCGGCGGCGTCGTAGGCGGTGGGCACACAGGCGAATAGCCGCGTCACCATAGCCACATCCCCGCCCACGGTGGCGCCCTCCACCAGGTGGGCGCCCGTGCGCCGAAGCATCTCCACGCTGAGCAGGCCCAGCGGGGCGGAACGGTAGGCAAGACGGTCGGCCACCAGGTCGGTGGAAGCGAATCGGCGGACCAGGCGGGACTGCGACGCCCGGCCGCCGAACCCGCGGGAGCGCACGTACGTGGCCAACAGGCGCGTGGGGCGCGGCGCCGGGGTGGGCACGATCGCCGTCGGGCGGCCCAGGGCCAGACGTGGGACCACAAACTCGGCGCCGGTTGCCTCCGCGAGAGCCAGCCACGAGGCGACCGCGCCGGGAGCGAGCTGGTCGTCGGAGCCCATGATGGAGACCCAGGGTGTGCGAGCGGCACGCATGCCCGCGTTGAAGGGGCCGGATGCCGACGGCCGCGGATCGGTGTGCTCCAGGTAGCGGACCAGGTCACGGTGCGCGGGACGGATCTCTGCGGCGATCTCCTCGGCGGAGCGGTTATGGCACACGACGGTGACGGCGGCCTCGGGATTGCCATCCAAGAGCGAGGCAACAGCGCGGCCGATCGGGCGAGTCGGGGTGTGGCAGGCGACGACGACGTCCACCCGGGCGCCTGCGGGCAGATCGGGCTGCCCCAGGTCGGTGCGGGCGATGGTGGCGGGGCCGAGCCGGAGCCGTCCCGCGTCGGTGGGGGGAAGCGTATTCATGAGTTCACCGGCTCTTCATGGCGACGGCGGAACGGTAGGCCGCGTTGTATCCGGCGGCGACAACGCGGCTGGAGAAGGCATCGCCAATGGTCGCGGCGATGTCCTCGGCGCTGAGGTCGCGGGTGGCACGGTCCAGGTCGATTAACGCTTCGGCCCAGTCGCGCGGGTCGCGGGATTCGACGAGTACCCCCGTGCTCGGGGTGAGGTATTCCCCCTGTCCGCCGGTGGCACCGACCACGACGGGACGTCCGGCGACCACGGCCTCTGCGGCGGAGACGAAGAAGTTATCCGCTTTGGTCGGTCCCAGGAAGATGTCGGCGTCGGCGAGGGCGGCCCGTACTCCCGCGGCGTCCTGGGCACCGGTCAGCTCGATCCGTCCCGCCACGTCGGGCCGGGAGGCACGTTCCACCACGGCATCGTGCAGCGGCCCCTCCCCCACCCAGGTCAGGTGAGCATCAATATCGCGGCGCACCAGTTCGGCCACGATCTCGAGGGCCAGCAGCGGGTCCTTGCGGTCGATCAGGCCGCCGGTGGACACCAGGCGCAGCGTGACCGCACCATCGCCGGTGCGAGTGCGCCGCGGTGCAGGCGGATACGGCTCGACGATGCAGGGAACCACGCGGGTTTCGCGGGGGCCTCGCACCGCGCGGATAGGTGAGGCCAGGTAGTCGCATACGGAGGTGACGACGTCGGGCAGCGCCAGCAACCGGCTGGCCGCAGGAAGGACGGCGCGTGCGGGGG
>NZ_JAWDJJ010000308.1:0-2764 GCF_032465695.1 Actinomyces sp. MRS3W | reverse complement strand
GGCGGGATCGACCCGCTGGTCCCGCCGTGGCTGCTGCGCTCCCAGCGGCGCGCCACCGCCGTCATTCGCCCGCTGGTGCAGCTCGTGGCGCTGCTCGGGCCGGCCCTGCTGTTGGTGGCGGTGCCCTCCCGTGCCGTTGCGCTGGGGGTTGTGCTCGGCTGTCAGGTCCTCAGCATGCTGGTTGCCGTATTTCTCCTGCCGCGGGCGCTGGCGGCGCTGCGCTGAGGACAACGAATAAGCGCCGACCCTTTGGGTCGACGCTTGCTGATTCGTACGCGGATCCGGGCAATCCCGGTTGTTCGCCATTGCTGCGCGGTCCGCGTTGCCCGCGCAGCTCAGGAAAGGCGTGGCGTGTGCTCACGCCTTCCGGTTCAGTGGGGCGGTTCAGGCCGCCAGGAGGTTGACGCCGGTGTAAACGCCGCCCAGGCTGGCCATGGTGCCGCTCAGTCCAGCGGCCATGAGCAGCGCCGGTGAGGCGGTGACGGCTCCGACGATCGCCATGATGAAGACCACGGCGGCGACGGTGGCCATGCCGATCTTGAAGGTGAGCAGGTCGGCAGCCTTGATCTCGTCCTGGGTGGATGTGGTCGATTCGGGGGTGGCGACGGCGATGGCGTCGATAACGGGGACACTCATGGTGGCTTTCCTTCCGGTTCCTGTGTGCGGAACCGGTCGGGCGGCCCGCACAGCGGTGTGCCCGACCTTCCGGTCGGTACCGGCCTGGCTGGCCGGCGAGCAATACATTAGGGAGCCCGCCACCGCTTTGTCCAGACAAAAATCTGATAAGCGCGTCACGCTTCCGGACGCCGCCGCACGGTGCGAATCGCCGCCCGCATCGGGGCGTGCTGGACGTCGTGGGTACTGGGCGCGCTGGAGCGCCCGGCAGTCATGGCCACTGCCCGGACCGCGGGCGCAGGCCAGCGGGCCGACGCGGCTATCCTGTGCCGGTGACGACTACTCCGCACAACCCCGTCGGGAACGAGGAGGGGCACACCGGCCCCGTCCTCGTGGTGGACTTCGGTGCCCAGTACGCCCAGCTGATCGCCCGCCGTGTGCGCGAGGCGAGCGTGTACTCCGAGATCGTGCCCCACAGCATGCCGGTGGCGGACATGCTCGCCAAGCAGCCGGCCGCCATCATCCTGTCCGGCGGGCCCGCCTCCGTGTACGCCGACGGCGCCCCGAGCGTGGACCCGGCCCTGTTCGACGCGGGCGTGCCGGTGCTGGGCATCTGCTACGGCTTCCAGACGATGGCCCAGGCCCTCGGCGGCACCGTCGGGCGCACCGGCACCCGCGAGTACGGGCACACCGACGCCGACGTCGACCCCGACTCCTGCCTGTTCGCCGGCACCCCCGTCCGGCAGGCGGTGTGGATGAGCCACGGCGACGCCGTGCAGGCCGCCCCGGCCGGATTCACCGTCACTGCCTCTACCTCGCAGACGCCCGTGGCCGCCTTCGAGGACCCCGCCCGGCGCCTGTACGGGCTGCAGTGGCACCCCGAGGTCATGCACTCGCAGTTCGGCCAGCAGGCGCTGGCCAACTTCCTCCGCGACGGCGCCGGCATCCCCGCCACCTGGACGCCGGGCAACATCATCGACGAGCAGGTCGAGCGCATCCGCGAGCGGGTGGGCGACGCCCACGTCATCTGCGGCCTGTCCGGCGGCGTCGACTCCTCCGTGGCGGCGGCCCTGGTGCACCGGGCCATCGGGGACCAGTTGACCTGCATCTTCGTGGACCACGGCCTGCTGCGCGCCGGCGAGCGCGAGCAGGTGGAGCGCGACTACGCCCGGGGCATGGGCATCCGCGTGATCACCGTGGACGAGTCCGAGCGCTTCCTGACCGCACTCGCGGGCGTCACCGAGCCCGAGGCCAAGCGCAAGATCATCGGCCGGGAGTTCATCCGCTCCTTCGAGGCCGCCCAGCGGCGCGTGATCGCGGAGGTCGGCGCCGCCGGCGGCGAGATCAAGTTCCTGGTGCAGGGCACGCTGTACCCGGACGTGGTGGAGTCCGGCGGCGGGGAGGGCGCCGCCAACATCAAGAGCCACCACAATGTGGGTGGGCTGCCCGAGGATCTGGACTTCGAGCTGATCGAGCCGCTGCGGGCGCTGTTCAAGGACGAGGTGCGTGCGATCGGGCGGGAGTTGGGCGTGCCCGAGGGAATCGTGGCCCGCCAGCCCTTCCCCGGGCCGGGGCTCGGTATCCGCGTCATCGGGGAAGTTACCGCGGAGAACCTGCGCATTCTGCGGGCGGCGGATGCGATCGCCCGCGAGGAGCTGACGGCGGCCGGGCTGGATGAGGAGATCTGGCAGTGCCCGGTGGTGCTGCTGGCCGACGTGCGATCCGTGGGCGTGCAGGGCGACGGGCGCACCTACGGGCACCCGGTGGTGCTGCGGCCGGTGAGCAGCGAGGACGCCATGACGGCGGACTGGACGCGTCTGCCCTACGACGTGCTGGCCCGCATCTCCACGCGCATCACCAACGCCGTCCCCGAGGTCAACCGCGTGGTGCTGGACGTGACCAGCAAGCCCCCGGCCACCATCGAGTGGGAGTGACCTTTCAAGGTCGCAGGCGCACATTTCCTCAGTTAAGCACAATAAATCACCCTGCCAGCGTTCGTGCGGCAGGGTGATTCGTTAAGGCCGCATAAGCCGTTCTAAGCTATTATCCTCTGTTTATTGGCACCCTTGTGCTCACACCAGATCGAGCGACTCCACGCCCGTGCAGAGCAGCTTCGTGGAGAGCGCTATGAGGTCATCGAGCGGCACCT
>NZ_JAWDJJ010000307.1:0-1270 GCF_032465695.1 Actinomyces sp. MRS3W | reverse complement strand
GCCTGGCACTGTCCGACTACTTCGACCCGCCGCTGACCACGGTGCGGCAGTCCATACGCGACAAGGCCACGACGGCGGTCACCTTCCTTCTCGACGAACTGCGCCACCCCGACGGCGCCCCGCGCCAGATCCTCCTTCCGGTGACCTGGCAGGAGGGCGGCACCCTGGGCCAGGCGCCGAGCTGAGGAGCCTTGGCTCCAGGATGAGTGAGCGCCACTGCGGGGCGCTCAGTGCCGAATTGCGCGGATTGTCATTCGCTCGGCTCGTCGCTGTCAGACTTCCATCTCGGTGCGGTGATGACGCCTACGATAGGGGCGGCGAGGAGGATCAACGGGATGCTGTCGCCGTATCCCAGGGCCGCGCCAATCCCGCAGACAACTGCGGCAACGATGAGCGTTGCCAGGACGTGCCGCGCCAAATGCGTCTTTGAACGAATCGGCGTGCCCATAGCGTCACTTCCTGAATGGAGGATTGAAATCCGAAAGCGTTCCTACCAGGTTCCTCGTCAAAGCTTACCCAGAACGTGTGCGCGCAGCGCCAGGGTCGCGGCGCCGGAGGCCCATTCCGTGCGGTCGTGCTCGCGCACCACCACGTCGAGCGGGGCAGCGCTGGCGCGGCGCACCGCGGCGATCCCCACACGCACCTCGTCCTCGAACAGGGCGGCGACCTCGGCCCGCTCACCCGCCACCACCACTGTCTCGGGCAGGGTGAAGGCCGCGGCCATGCCCAGCAGCCGGCCCAGCCTGCGCGCGTAGGAGGCGCACAGGGCCACGGCGTCGGCGTCGCCCGCAGCGGCGAGAGCGACAATGTCTGCGGCCCCGAGCCGGTCGCGACCGCGAGCAGCCCAGGCGCGCTCCAGCGCATTGTTGGTCAGACAGTCCATGGTCGGGGCGGCGGTCGCCGGGCGCCCGCCGTCGGGCACGGGCACGCTTCCCATGAGGCCGAGCTCGGCGTCGGAGTTGGTGACAACCTGACCGCCGACGACCAGGCCGTGCCCGACGCCCGCGCCCACGGTGAGTACGCAGAAGCGCTCGTGTTCTCGTCCCACCCCGAACCAGGCTTCTCGTAGCGTGAGTGCCGTTAGGTCGTTACCGATAATCGTGGGTACACCTAGGTGGGCCTCGGCCATCTCCGCCAGCCGCACCCGATGCCAGCCGTAGAACACCGCCTCGTCCACCGTGCGCCCATCGCGGGCCGTGCCGCCGATGCTCACCCCCAGGCATGAGGGGTGCGGCGCATCCGGGGCGGCTGCGCTGAGCTCGCCCAGGGC
>NZ_JAWDJJ010000306.1:0-2775 GCF_032465695.1 Actinomyces sp. MRS3W | reverse complement strand
TCTCGGGGGAGGCGGTGAAGTAGTGCTGCTCGCTCACGGCCCCGACCCTACCGGGCCGCCGCGCAGCGCACGACCTTGGGGAGTGGGGAAGGCCCGTCGTCATTCGGGGCCGGCTTCCCCGGCAGATTCCCGAACCGAGAGGTTCCCCGACCACTTCGACCGGTCTCGGTACGTTACAAGTGCCGGTCTCGGTGCGTTACAAGTGCCGGTCTCGGTACGTTACAAGTGCCGGTCTCGGTGCGTTACAAGTGCCGGTTTCGGTGCGTTACAAGTGCCGGTTTCGGTGAGGGGCGGGGTGTTAGGCGGCGCGACGGGCCAGCAGGGGGAGCAGCCCCAGGGCGACGATGAGCACCGCCAGGGTCGGAATGAGCAGACTCGCCTGCACGCCCGCCGCCGACGGCGCCACGAAGGTCGTTGCCAGCGTGCCCAGGGTGGCGGCGCCGGCGTTGGAGGCCACCGTCACCGAGGTCGCCGCTCGCGCCTGCGAGATACCGTCGGGAGCCCCACCCAGATCCTCCGGGGCGGTGACGCAACGGATCATGGTGTCCTGATGTGTCAGCCCCATCCCGAATCCCGCGGTGGCGAAGCCCAGGTGCAGGCACCACCACGGCGTGGCCCCGGAGAAGGCCAGCGTCATGAGCACCCCGCCGACCACGAAGCACACCGCGCCGCCGCTCACGCGTGCACGGTAGCGGTGCGGCTCGCGGGCCGGGTGGGCGGCCGTCCAGATGGCCACCACCGACCAGGCCAACCCCGCGCCCGTCAGTGCCCAGCCGATTGCCGTCGGCCCCAGCCCCAGCACGTCGTGGGCGGAGGGCGAGACCAGGTAGTCCAGCGTGAAGTAGGCGGCACTGAGCCAGGTCAGCGTGGCCAGCGCCGCGCGCCGTCCCGGCCGCAGCCGCAGCGTGCCAGCGGGGAACACCTGCGCGCACGCCCACACCACGGCCACCACCGCCACCGCTCCTACGGGGAAGAACAGCGCCGACGCCGCCGGCACCACCCCAATGGCCGCCACCCCTGTGGCCATTGTCAGCGCCGGCACCACCGGCGGATGCGACTCGTCGTCGCTGACCTGCAGGCCCCGGATCTCGTGGGCCATGAGGAGCCGGGCAACCACCAGCAGCGGCACGTAGGCGACCAGCGCCCAGCGCCAGCCCCACGCCGCCGAGACGGCGGCCGCATAGCCGGGGCCGAGGATGGAGGAGACCACCCACATCGCCGACCCGGCCGCCAGGAACATGCGTCGCCACGCCTCGGGCAGGCCCGCCACCAGCACGCCCATCGTCACCGTTGCCAGCGCCCCGGCGGCCAGGCCCCGTAGCACCTCGCCGAGCACGTACACGCCGATATTCGGCGCCAGCGCCCCGGTCGCCGCTCCTGCTACCAGCACGGCGGTGAGTGCGGTCATGAGCCGGTCCGCCCGCCAGCGCGCCAGCATGCTGCCGCCCAGCGGCATGGTGAGGAAGGTCGGCACCATGGCGGCGGCCGTCACCAGCCCGTAGTGGGCCCGCGCACCCAGGTCCGTGGCCAACAGGGGCAGCACGGTCTGGTTGATGTAGGTCTGCATGCCGGCCAGCAACTCCACGACGAGCATGGCGATGGCCAGGTGCCCCACCGGCGTGGTCAGCAGATTGCGCAGCGACGGCGCCGGGGACGACGCCGAGCCAGGAGCCGCTCGGTCGGCCGGGTCTGGAGGGGTGCTGGACGCGCCGGGACCGCTACCTGTGGCGGGGCCGACGGCGCCGGAGGCGGCGGGCTCGGCCGGTGACCCGACGGCGTCGGGCTCGCTGGTCTCGGGGAAGGTCACCCCGGGAGCGTATCGGCCCACGGCCGCGGCGGGCACCCCGCCGTTGTCCCCGCTCGGCCACCGCGCCCCGCCGTCGGCGAACGCCGCCCACGAGCGCTCGGCAAACCCGGCGGGGGCAAGTAGCATGGGGCCTCGCATGGAACACACACAGCCCTCCAGCCACCCGGACGACCACAACCTCAGCACCGGCAGCGACGCCGCCGAGGACCTCGCCGCGCGCGTCCTGTCCCGCACCGGCACCGCCCTGGCCTCCACCTCCGGCCGCAGCGAGTACGACGACGCCGATGCGGCCGGTGCCCTGGAGCGCGAGGCCCGCGCCGGCACCCGCCGCGTGGCCAGCCTGAGCACCGAGCTGGAGGATGTCAGCGAGGTCGAGTACCGGCAGGTCCGCCTCGAGCGCGTCATCCTCGTCGGCCTTGAACTGCCGCAGGTGGCCTCGGCGGGCGGCCGCATCAGCGCGCACCCGGCGCACCCCAACGGCGCCCAAGCCCCCCTGGGCGCTCCGGTAACCAACGGCGCCGCCTACACCGCCGTCGCCCAGGACGCCGAAACCTCCCTGCGCGAACTCGCCGCCCTGGCGCAGACCGCCGGAAGCGAGGTGCTTGACGCCCTCATCCAGCGTCGCGACCACCCCGACCCGGCCACCTACCTCGGGTCCGGCAAGGCCAAGGAGCTCGCCGAGATCGTCGCCGACACCGGGGCGGACACCGTCATCGTCGACGGCGAGCTCGCCCCCTCCCAGCGGCGCGCCCTGGAGGACGTGGTGGGGGTCAAGGTGGTGGACCGCACCGCGCTCATCCTCGACATCTTCGCCCAGCACGCCAAATCCCGCGAGGGCAAGGCCCAGGTGGAGCTCGCCCAGCTGGAGTACCTGCTGCCGCGCCTGCGCGGCTGGGGCGAGTCCATGTCCCGCCAGGCCGGTGGACGCGTCGCCGGCGGTCAGGGCATCGGCTCGCGCGGCCCCGGCG
>NZ_JAWDJJ010000305.1:0-2757 GCF_032465695.1 Actinomyces sp. MRS3W | reverse complement strand
GGCCTCGAAGGTGAGGCTCACGGAGTTCATGCAGTAGCGCTGACCGGTGGGGGTGGTGGGGGCGTCGTCAAAGACGTGTCCGAGGTGGCTGTTGCAGACGGCGCAGCGCACCTCGGTGCGCACCATGCCGTGGGAAGTGTCGGTGGAGAGCACGACGGCGTCGGTGTTGCTGGGGTCGTAGAAGGAGGGCCAGCCGCAGTGGGAGTCGAACTTGGTGGTGGAGCGGAACAACTCGGCGCCGCAGCCGCGGCAGCGGTAGATCCCCTCGCGGTGCTCATCCAGGAGAGCGCCGGTGAAGGGCCGCTCGGTGCCGGCCTCACGCAGCACGTGGTATTCGAGCGGGCTGAGCGTGGCGCGCCATTGGGCGTCGGTGCGGACGATGGCGGCGGGGTCGAGGCGGGGGCCGGCGTCCGGGCGGTCGGAGGTGCTCATGGCCTCATCGTGGTCCGTCGGAGCTGCATAGCCAAGCGTGCGCCGTCGTGCTCATCGCGAACTGGCGGCCAGAAGTGGATTGGGAGCGGGGCCGACGGCGTCAGTCCTCGTCCGCGTCGGTGCTGCTTTTGCCGATGCCCAGATAGTGCTGTTGCTCCTGCGTGGAGATGACGCCGGTCGCCTGCCCGGTGTCGGATAAGGATCGGGCGGAGCTCGGGGCATGTGCGACGTCGGTCGTCTGCTTCTCCTCGCCCGCCGCCTCGCGGGCGAGGATGCGGCGCCGGCGTACCTTGTCCCGCCGGGCGCGGCGCAGCTTCGCCCGTCCCTTGGCCGCGGCGCGCACGCGGGCGGCCTCGATCGGGTCGTCGGCGACGGTGCGTTGCACCGCCGTCGCCTCCCCCGCATCCCCGCCGTCGGGCTGCTGCAGCGTGACGAGCTCCTCGGCCAGACGGGCCACCTTCTCCGGTGTCGGATCCTCGGCGACCTCGACGTGGTCGACCTCAACCCGGGTGCGCGGCAGGGCGTAGGGCGCCTCGCGCTGCAACCAGGCCACGAGCTCCTCGCGCAGCTGGCACTGCAGGGTCCACACGTCCGCGTTGTTGGCGCCGGACACCGCCACCCGCACGGTCACCGTGGAGCCGGAGGTGTCGGTGACGTCGACAGACGCGACCCGGCCGTCCCACACGGTCGAGGCGGAAACGATCCGGTCCACCTCGGCGCGCAGCGCGGCCACGGGGACGCGCCAGTCCAGGTCGATGGTGAAGGTGCCGGTGAGCTGGCTGCCGCGCCGCGTCCAGTTGGCGAAGGGGTTCTGGGTGAAGTAGGTGGAGGGGAAGATGAGCCGGCGCCCGTCCCATACCCTCACCACCACGTAGCTCAGGGTGATCTCCTCAATGAAGCCCTGCTCGTCATTGACCACGACGACGTCGTCGACGCGGATGGCGTCGGTGGTGGCCAGCTGGATGCCCGCGAAGAGGTTGCCCAGGGTCGACTGGGCGGCGAGACCGGCGACGACAGAGACGAGGCCCGCGGAGGCCAACAGGGAGGCCATGGCCACACGCGCCGAGGGGAAGGTCATGGCCACCCCAACAAGCCCGACGATGACGATGATGACCTCGGCGACGCGCCGCAGCACCTGCGCCTGGGTGGTGATGCGCTTAGTGCGTCCGATGTCGCCCCGCGCCCGTACACCAAGCACGATCGAGGACTCCACGGCCTTGGCTGCCCCCACCACCACCCAGGTGGCGGACAGGATGATGCCGATGAGCAGGGCGTGGAGCACGAAGTGCGCCCAGTCCGGCTGCGACAAGTCGAAGAAGGCGATCTGCCCGCCGAGGAAGGCGCCGACGAGGGCGGCCATGACGTACATGGGGGTGCGGCAGAAGCGGATGAGCTCGGCGTACATGACGCGGCGCCGTCCCATGGTGCGCAGGACGACGACGAGGACGAACACCAGCGCGATGCCGATGATCGCACCCAGCCCGGCCCGCCACGCCAGGGCCAGCACGTCGGTGGTCGCTTCAACCACCGCCTCGGCGGTCTCGACAGCCTCCTCGGTTGCCGACGACGTCGCCGAGTCGGTCGCGGCGTCGGAATCCGCAGCGACAAGGGAACCGCCGGTCAGCCCGGCGGTGAGGGCACCAAGCGCTCGAGGGGAAGCGGCAACCGCCGCGGACGCGAAGACCATGCGCTCAGAGTAGAACCCCGCGCTGTGTGCCGGCTGTGCACTCCCGAAGCGCCGTCGTCGGATGCGTCACTCCGCGCCGGAGACCAGCGGCAGGCCAGCGAGGACGGCTCCGAGGGCGAGCAGTTCGCGTGGGTAGAACTCGGCCACGGTGAGCCCGACGACGTCGGCCGCCCGACCCAGGTCGGTGATGAGGCGATGCACCTCGCCCGCGCTCAGGCCGCCGGGGACGCGCCCGAGGCCGAAGGCCACCTCCCGGGCGTCGATGGTGTCGACGTCGAAGTGGATGGCGAGTCTGGAGGCGCCGGTGCCCTTGAACCAGTCGAGGAGAGCGTCGCTGTTTTCCCGCAGATCATCCGGGCCGAAGGCGGTGACGCCCCAGCCGGTGACGTGGGGAGCGCAGTCGGGCTCCCATTCGTGCAGTCCAGCCCAGGCCACGCGGGCCGGGTCGAAGTGGGCGGGCAGATGCGCCAGTACCTCGGCGTCACCCTTGCCCACCAACGCCGTCACCGCCATGGCGTGGTAGCCGTCGTAGCCGGTGTCGGGGGTGTCGACGTCGGGGTGTGAGTCGATCCAGATCATCGCCAGATCGTCGTCGTACTTGTTGGCGAGCCAGGCGAAGGGGGCCACGGAGACCGCAC
>NZ_JAWDJJ010000304.1:0-4351 GCF_032465695.1 Actinomyces sp. MRS3W | reverse complement strand
CTCGTCATCCGCCCCGCCCGCGCCGACGACCTCGAGGAGCTGGTCGACCTGGCGGCCCGCACCTTCCCCGACGCCTGCCCCAGCTTCCTCACCCCTGCGCAGATTGCGGCGCATATTGCCACCAACCTCACCCCGGAGCGCTTGACCGTCTGGATGAACGACCCGCGCGTGGTCCTCACCATCGCCGAACTGCCTGAGGGCCTGCCCGCCCTCCCGGGCGGCGACGCCGCACCGGTGCCGGCCGGCGGCCTGGTCGGATACAGCGCCGTCCTTGCCGAGATCCCCGATGCCGACGGCGCGCTGCCCGCAGGTCTGGACCCGCGTCCGCGCTCGGTCCCCGTCCCGCCCCGCGCGGACGGCTCGCCGGCGCTGGCCGCCGAACTGTCCAAGATCTACCTCGATGCGCGCCTGCGTTCCTCGGGCATCGCGGCCGCCCTGCTCGCCCAGGCCATCCGCGATGCCGCCAACCTGGGGGTCACCGCCTTGTGGCTGGGCACGAACGACACCAACCGGCGCGCCCAGAAGGCCTACCGGCGTGCGGGCCTGCGCAAGACCGGCACCCGCGTTTACGACGTCGGCGGGCAGCAGTGCCGCGACGTCGTCATGGCCCTCAACCCGCAGGAGACCATCCCCGGCGACTGAGCGCTGCGGCCGACCGAGGGGCGCGCCTGGCCACAGAGCGGAACCACGTGGGCCTGCAGGGCGTGAAATCAAGCACGTCACGCCGCCGGGCGGCCTTGTACCCACGGGCGCTGTGGCAGACTGGACCGGCCTCGGGCCTCGAACCGCCCCTGCCACTGGGGAGGCGGTCACGCGTAGGACCCGCAGGCGCTCGAATGCGGCGCACTCGTGCCGGCCGATACTGTGGCCGTGCGGCGGCGCCGCCTGACAAACGCCCGCTGACCAGTGGCACGGACGTGGAGAGAAACATATGACCAACCTGATCGACGAGATTGACGCCGCCTCCCTGCGCGACGACATCCCCAGCTTCCGCCCCGGTGACACCCTGCGGGTGCACGTCAAGGTTGTTGAGGGGACCCGCAGCCGTATTCAGGTATTCCAGGGCGTCGTCGTCGCCCGCAAGGGCAGCGGCGTGTCGGAGACCTTCACCATCCGCAAGATCTCCTTCGGGGTCGGCGTGGAGCGTACCTTCCCGTTGCACACGCCCACCATCGATAAGATCGAGGTCGTCACCCGGGGTGACGTGCGCCGCGCCAAGCTGTACTACCTGCGCAACCTGCGCGGCAAGGCAGCCAAGATCAAGGAGCACCGCTCGAACTGACGGCTCACGCTTTGTGGGAGCCCTGGTGCCCGGGGCCTGCGGGTCCCGGGCACCGGCTATCCCCGCCGCCGATCCCGAAACCGTCCAGCCACTATTCGAGAGGGAAACGGTGACCTCACCGCAGGAAGACGCCAACGACCCGTCTGACGTCGTCACACCTGCCCCCGAGGCCGAAGAGGATGCCGTCGAAGCGTCCGGGGCTTCCGAAGCTTCCCAGGCTTCGCAGGAAGTTCCGGACCGTCTGCCGCCCTCGTACCGGCCTGCCCGTCGTCCCACGCCCTTGGCGGCTCCGGACCGCGCCGATGCCGCCCCATCCCGCCGCCGCGGCTCCACGCTGCTCATAGTGCTGGTCGTGCTGCTGGCCGTCGCCCTGCTCAAGACCTATGTGCTTCAGACCTTCGGGATTCCCTCCGGCTCCATGGAGGACACGCTGCTGGAGGGCGACCGGGTTGCGGTGACCATGTACGACGCCGACGAGGTCGAACGCGGCGACATCATCGTGTTCACCGACCCGGACAACTGGCTCGTCGTTACCGAGCCGACCGGCGTCAAGGGAGCAGTTCAGGACGTCCTCATCTTCCTGCACCTGCTGCCCGAGGACTCCGGGCACCACCTCATTAAGCGCGTCATCGGCGTGGGCGGGGACCACATCGTGGCCGACGGCAACGGCTCACTGACGATCAACGGCGTCGAGGTCGACGAGCCGTACCTCAAGGCCGGGCGCTCGGCTTCCGACGTCGCCTTCGATGTCACCGTCCCCGACGGCTACGTGTGGGTCATGGGGGACAACCGGGCCAACTCCGCCGACTCCCGCTTCCACCAGAATGACGCCAACGGTGGCGTCGTGCCGCTGGACAACGTGGTCGGAGTGGCCAAAGCCGTACTTTGGCCCGCGTCGCGCTGGTCAACGCTCTCCGACGGGGGCGCTTTTGACGCCGTGCCCGACGCCTCCGCAACCGCGACGGCCGGGACCAACCCGTGAGCCCCGCACCGGCCCGCATGATCCCGGACCGCGGCCTCGAGGAGCACCTGCTGGCCGAGTACGCGCTGGTGGGCGGCATGGATGAGGTGGGGCGCGGCTCGCTGGCCGGCCCGGTCAGTGTGGGATTGGCCATCGTCTCCCGCGATACGCCCGCTGCCTTCCCCGTGGGACTGGCGGACTCCAAACTGCTCACGCCCCGCCGCCGGGAGGCGCTCGTCGATCCCTGCCGGGCCTGGGCCACCGACCACGCCGTCGGTCACGCCACGCCGGAGGAGATCGACACCCTCGGCATTATCGGCGCCCTGCGGCTGGCCGGCCGCCGGGCGCTGACCGAGGTAGCCGCGCGCGGGCACCTGCCCGGCGCCATCATCCTGGACGGCACTACGAACTGGCTGCGGGACGCGGCGGCGACCACGGCCGGGCCGACGCCGCGCCGCGGGCAGCCATCCCTGGGGCAGCGGGCCGGCGCGACGGCGGTGCGGGTACCGCCCGTGTACACCCGGGTCAAGGCGGACGCCCACTGCGCCGTCGTCGCTGCCGCCTCCGTCCTGGCCAAGGTTGAGCGCGACGCGCTGATGACCGCGCTGCCCGACCCCGGCTACGACTGGGCACGCAACAAGGGCTACGCCTCACCGGCCCACACCCGGGCCCTCGCCCGGCTCGGCGCCAGCGAGCAGCACCGCCGTAGCTGGCACCTGCCCGGGCTGGATCGCTTGACCACCCGAGGCGGGGCTGTGGCCGACGCGCCCGCACCGCCTCCTGCCGGAAGGGACGCCCATTGGGCATGATGAACGGGTGAGTGCTGAAGATCTGGAGTCGTATGAGAACGACTTGGAGCTCGACCTGTACCGCGAGTACCGCGATGTCATCTCCCTGTTCTCCTATGTCGTCGAGACGGAGCGCCGCTTCTACCTGGCCAACGCCGTCGACGTGCAGGTGCGCACCAACGGCGGGGAGGTGTTCTTCGAGTTGACCCTTGAGGACGCCTGGGTGTGGGACATCTACCGCGCCAGCCGGTTCGTCAAGTCCGTGCACGTGGTCACCTTCAAGGACGTCAACGTTGAAGAGCTGACCAAACCGGAGATGGACATCCCCTCCTAAGCCCGCTTCGCCGGCCGACGACGTCGGCCCTCCACAGCACCCGCGCGGGTACTGGCGTCCACAGGCACCGTTCGTGCACCCCTTATCCACAGGGCTCGAACGGCCCGCTGGCACCACTCCGGGCGCCCGGGCACGCTGGTGGCGGAGGTGAAGCCCATGAACCCCGCGCAGTCCACCAGCCCCACGTCACCGTCGACGCCGCGCAGCCCCGATCCCCGCCCGACCGATCCGCGCCGCCTGACCGGGCGCCGCGGGGAGGACATCGCCGCCCGCTACCTCACCGACCAGGGCTGGCGCGTCCTGGAACGCAACTGGCGGCCCGGCCCCGGCATGCGCGGGGAGGTCGACATCGTTGCCCTGCAACCGGCACCCGAGGGGCCGGGCGTCCTCGTCATCGTCGAGGTCAAGACCCGCACCTCCGGCGTTGCCGGCCCGCCCGCCGCCGCCGTCGACCGCCTCAAGCTCGCCCGGCTGCGCGCCCTAGCGGCCGCCTGGGCCGCCGGCCACCCGCAGCCGCATGCGGGCCTGCGCCTCGACGTCGTCTCCGTCCAACTGCGCGCCGGGCGCCCGGCGCTGCTGCGCCACCACCGGGGGGTGGGTGGCTGATGGGCCTGGCACGCACCCTTGCCGTCACCCTCACCGGGCTCGCCGGCCACCTGGTCGACGTCGAAGCGCACTCCGCCCACGGGCTGCCCGGATTCACCCTGGTGGGCCTGCCGGACGCCGCCGTGCGCGAGTCACGCGAACGCGTGCGCGCCGCCCTGTCCACCTGCGGGGTCACCTGGGGAGAGCACCGCCTCACCGTCAACCTCTCCCCGGCGGACCTGCCCAAAACCGGCACCGGCTTCGACCTGGCCCTCGCACTGGCAGTGCTCGGGGCCCGCGGTCAACTGCCCCGGCGGGCGGTGGAGCACCTGGCCCGCACCGTGTACATCGGCGAGCTCGGCCTGGACGGTTCCGTCCACCCGGTACGCGGCATCCTGCCC
>NZ_JAWDJJ010000303.1:0-3040 GCF_032465695.1 Actinomyces sp. MRS3W | reverse complement strand
CCGCCAAGGGGCCGGTGACGCGTAGGAGGGTGCGGGCGAGGGGGTGGTCGGGCATGCGCACCGCGAGGGTACCGCCGGTGTCCCCCAGGTCCCAGTCCAGATCGGGGGCGGCGTCAAGCACAAGGGTGAGGGCGCCGGGCCAGAAGGCCGCCATGAGTTCCCGGGCGGCCTCCGGGAGCGGGGCGAGTACGCCGTCCAGCTGGGCGACGTCGGCGACGAGCACGGGCGGTGGCATGCTGCGGCCCCGCCCCTTGGCCGCCAGCAGGCGGGAGATGGCCGCGGCGTCGGCGGGATGCGCGCCCAGACCATAGACGGTGTCGGTCGGAAGAGCGAGTAGTCCTCCTGCGGCAACGTGCGCGGCGGCCGCAGCGATCTGCTCGGGCGCCGGCTCCGGATGGGCCTGCTGGGTCACGCCCGCCATCTTCGCATGATTCGTCCCCGGCCCGCGCGCATGCGTCGACCATTGCGGCGCTACGGCACCGCGCAGTCGAAGAACATGAAGCCCCTCAGCAGCGCATTCGCGGAGGCCGATCGGCCCACCCGGGCAGGTTGCGTTTCAGCCAATGGGGACCTTCGACAGTGGCGCTCCTCACAACTTGGTTGTGAACTGGAGGAACGTCAGCGTCGACGCTCGAGGAACCAGCCATGTCTACCGCCACCAGCACCACTGCCACCAGCCAAGCCACCACACCGGACACCGCCTACTCTCATCTCCTGTCGCCCCTGACGATCGCCGGACATGTCCTACGCAACCGCGTCCTCATGCCGCCCATGGGCACCGAGATGTGCACCGAGGATGGGTTGTCCACCCCGCGCGAGGCCGCCTACTACGGGGCCCGCGCCGTCGGCGGCACCGCCGTCGTCATGACCGGCATCAACTTCGTCCAGTCCGACCTCGAGCCCGTCCACAAGGGTCTGGCCCGGGTCGACTCCGACGATTGCATCCCGGGCCTGCGCGGCATCGCCGACGCCGTCCATGCCGGCGGGGGCCTGGCCGCCCTCCAGCTCACTCCCGGCCTGGGCCGCAACAACCAGTACTACGACGAGCTCGGGATGGAGCCAGTCTCATCCTCGGACAACACCTACTTCTTCGCCCCCTCCCGCCACTGCCGGGCCCTGACGACCGAGGAGATCCGCCTCATCGTCCAGCGCGTAGGCGAGGCCGCCCGCCGCGGGGCCGAGGCCGGCTTCGACGTCATCGACCTGCACGGCCACACCGGCTACCTCGTCGACCAGTTCATGAGCTCGCTGTGGAACCGCCGCACGGACGAGTACGGAGGCTCGCCCGAGAACCGTGCTCGCTTCGCCGTGGAGTGCCTGCACGCCATCAAGGACAACGCCCCCGGTTGCATCGCCTCCTTCCGCATCTCGGTCAACCACCGGTTCGAGGGCGGGCGCACCTGGGAGGAGACCCAGGCCCTCGTCCAGGCCCTCGAGGCCGGCGGGCTCGACATGATCCTGTGCGACGACGGCTCCTACGAGGCCATGGACTACGTCTTCCCGCCGTACTACCTCGGCGATGCCCCCATGTGGGAGGCCGCCGCCAAGGTCAAGGAGGTCGTCTCCATCCCGGTGGCCGCCTGCGGCTCCCTCACCCCCGAGATCGGTGAACGACTCATCGCCGAGGGCAGCGCCGACCTCGTGGCGCTGGGGCGCCCGCTCATCGCCGACCCCGACATCGTCGTCAAGCTCGAGCAGGGGCGCCGGGCCGACATCCGCCCTTGCATCCGCTGCAACCAGCTGTGCACCGGCAACGCCTTCTTCGGGCTGCCGGTGGCCTGCGCGGTCAACCCCGAGGCGGGCTTCGAGCTCGAGCGGGTTATTGAGCCCGGCAGCGTCGCCGACCCCAAGCGCGTCGTCGTCGTGGGCGCCGGCCCGGCAGGGCTTGAGTTCGCGCGCGTCGCCGGGCTGCGCGGGCACCGCGTGGAGATCTACGAGAAGGGCGACAGTATCGGCGGTGTCCTCCTGCCCGCGGCAACCCCCGACTTCAAGCGGGAGCTGTTCCGCATGATCGGCTGGTGGGAGCGCCAGCTCGAGCAGATCCCCACGGTGAGTATCCACCTGGGTCACGAGGTCACACACGAGGATGAGGTCCTCACCAACGCCGACGTCCTCGTCCTCGCCGTCGGTTCGCACCCCTTCGTGCCCGGGTCGGTCACCGTCACCCCCGGGGCGCGGCCTGTCGACGTCCTCGAGTTCCACCGCGGGGCGCCGTTGGGCAAGCGCGTCGTTGTGTGCGGCGGCGGCCTGTCGGGCGCCGACGCCGCCCTCGAGATCGCCCAGGCGGGCCACGAAGTCGTCATCCTCGAAATGCTCGAGGAGATCGCCGGGGACATGCTCATGCTCAACCGGATCTCGCTGCTGCGCGAGCTCGAGGCGCACGGGGTCGAGACACGCACCCGCGCCCTCGTCAAGGAGATCACGCCCGAGGGCGTGCGCCTGGCCGGGCCCGACGGCGCCGAGGAGTTCATCGAGGCCGACACCATCATTACGGCCTTCGGCCTCAAGCCCGCCACGAACGAGGGGGACGCCCTCGCCGCGGCCGTCCCCGACGCCGAGGTCATCCGGGTCGGCGACTGCGTCAAGCCGCGCAAGGTTGGCGACGCCATCAACGACGCCTACGTCGCTGCGCTCGCCCTCTGAGCCCCGAACCGCCCGGTCCGAGGAGGCCAGAGCGCCTACACGATGCGCCGGGCGGCGGCCCAGCGGGTGAGCTCATTGCGGTTGGACAGCTGTAGCTTGCGCAGCACGGCCGACACGTGGGTTTCCACGGTCTTGATGGAGATGAACAGCTCGCTCGCGCATTCCTTGTAGGTGTAGCCGCGGGCAATGAGCCGCATGACCTCGCGTTCACGGGCGGAGAGGCGGTCCAGTTCGGAGTCGGCCACCGCGACCTCCCCGGCTCCCGCCCCGAAGGCGTCCAGGACGAATCCGGCCAGGCGCGGGGAGAAGGCAGCATCCCCGGCACCCCTTCGTGCCCGGGTCGGTCACCGTCACCCCCGGGGCGCGGCCTGTCGACGTCCTCGAGTTCCACCGCGGG
>NZ_JAWDJJ010000302.1:0-2047 GCF_032465695.1 Actinomyces sp. MRS3W | reverse complement strand
CCACCGGCACCCGCATCCGCATGTCGGGGCGCGGCGAGGCTGGCCCCGCCGGCGGCCCCAACGGCGACCTGTACGTCGAGATCCACGAACGGGAACACGACACCTTCACCCGCGACGGCGACGACCTGTACACCGAGCTGCGCGTGCCCATGACCGCCGCGGCCCTGGGGGCGACCTTCCCCTTGGAGACCTTCGACGGCGAGCGCAGCGTCTCGGTGCGCCCTGGCACCCAGGGCGGCGACGAGATCGTCCTGTCCGGTCTGGGCGTGGGCCGCCTGCGCCGCTCCGGGCGCGGCGACCTGCGCGTGCAGATCGTTGTGGAAACTCCCACCAGGCTCAACGATCGGCAGCGCGAACTGCTGGCAGAGCTGGCCTCCCTGCGCGGGGAGGACGGCTACCCGGCGCCGAAGGACGAATCCGTCATGGGCAAGCTCAAGGAGAAGTTCTCCGGCCGCTAGGCCCGCGCCGCCGGGGCGGGACGCGCCCCGAAGATTGCCTGGCCCACGCGCACGCAGGTTGAGCCCTCGGCCACGGCCAGCTCGAAGTCCCCGCTCATGCCCATGGACAGCTGCCCGTCGCCGACTGTGCCCGCCTGCAGTCCGGCGTCGCGCAGGGCGCGCATGAGTGCGAAGCACTCCCGTACGCGCGCGGTGTCCTCGGTGTGGGCGGCCAGCGTCATGAGGCCGCGCACCCGCAGCGCGGAGTAGACGGGCAGAGCGGCCAGGAACGGCGCCACCGCCTCCGGCTCCAGCCCGAACTTCGAGGCCTCCCCGGAGGAATTGACCTGGACGTACACGTCCAGGCCCCGCCCGGCGGCCTGGAGGCGCCGGTCCAGCGCCTCGGCGACGCGCAGGGAGTCCAGGGCCTGGAACTCGTGGGCGAAGGCGGCCACGTCCTTGGCCTTGTTGGTCTGCAGGTGGCCGATAAGCGCCCAGTGGATGCCGAGATCGGCGAGGTTACTCGCCTTGCGCTTGGCCTCCTGGACCTTGTTCTCTCCCATCTGGGTGATGCCGGCGGCTGCGGCCGCCCGCAGCCGTTCCTCCGGCACGGTCTTGGATACCGGCAGCAGCCGCACCTGCTCCGGGTCGCGGCCCGCGGCGACGGCGGCGGCGTCGATGCGGGCGCGCACGGCCGCGAGATTGCGGCGGAAGTCGGCGACGGTGGTGGCCGTCGACCAGGGCGAAGAAGCTGTGGCGGCGGGGCGGGACTGCGGGACGGCAGGCTGTTCGGTCATATTCCGTGACGCTAGCACCGCGGCGGAAACCTGCCGGGAACCGTACCCTGGACGGGTGACCGCGCCCGTTTTCGTTTTCACGCCCCGCACACTTGAACCCGCCGGAAGCGCCGACAGCGCCGCTCCCGGCGACCTGCTCGCGCTCACCGGTCCGGAGGCGCACCACGCGGTGGCGGTCAGGCGCCTGCGCGTGGGGGAGCGGGTTGACCTCGTCGACGGCGCCGGCTTGCGCCTGGTGTGCGAGGTCACCGACGTCGCCGCCGACGGTGGCCGCCGCGAACGCTTGACCGCACGCGTCGTCCAGCGGGTTGAGGAACCGGAGGCGGGGGTACGGCTGGTGCTCGTCCAGGCGCTGGCGAAGGGCGGCCGTGATGAGCAGGCGGTCGAGACCGCCACCGAGGTCGGTGCTGATGTTGTCCTGCCCTGGCAGGCCGACAGGTGCGTGTCCGTGTGGCGGGGTGTCAAGCTCGGCCGGGGGCGCGAGCGCTGGCAGGCGACCGTGCGTGAGGCCGCCAAGCAGGCTCGCCGTGCGCGGGTGCCCGAGGTGCTTGAGGCAGTGAGCACCAGGCAGCTGTGCGAGTGGACGGCGGAGCAGGTCTCCGCCGGGGGAGCGGTGCTGGTGCTCCACGAGGAGTCGCGCACGCCCATCGGCGGCGTGGAGATTCCCGCCCCCGTGAGCGCCGGGGTTCCCGGTACGGTGCCGGTGCTCGCCGTCGTCGTCGGGCCCGAGGGCGGCATCAGCGAGGCGGAGACGACGGCTCTGGAGGCCGCCGGGGCGACCACTGTGCGCCTGGGCCCACACGTCATGCGCAC
>NZ_JAWDJJ010000301.1:0-2646 GCF_032465695.1 Actinomyces sp. MRS3W | reverse complement strand
GCGCGGCCCCGGCGAGACCAAGATCGAGCTGGACCGCCGTCGCATCCGCCAGCGCATGGCCAAACTCCGCCGTGAGATCAAGGCCATGGCCCCCTCCCGCGAGGTCAAGCGCGGCTCGCGGCGCCGCGGCCCCATCCCCTCGGTGGCCATCGCCGGCTACACCAACGCCGGCAAGTCCTCCCTCATGAATGCGCTCACCGGCGCCGGCATTATGGTGCAGGACGCCCTGTTCGCCACCCTGGATCCCACGGTCCGCAAGGCCGAGGCCGCCGATGGACGCATCTACACCCTCACCGACACGGTCGGCTTCGTGCGCAACCTGCCGCACGAGCTCATTGAGGCCTTCCGCTCCACGCTGGAGGAAGTCGCCGAGGCGGACCTGGTGCTGCACGTCGTCGACGCCGCCCACCCCGACCCGCTCGGCCAGATCGCCGCCGTCCACGCCGTCCTGGCCGACATTCCCGGCGCCCTGGACGTTCCCGAACTCATCGCGCTCAACAAGGCCGACCTCGCCGACGCCGTCACCCTGGCTGCGCTGCGCACCCGCCTGCCCGACGCCGTCGTCGTCTCCGCCCGCACCGGGGAGGGGCTGGAGGAACTGCGCAGCCGCATTGAGGCCCTGCTGCCGCGGCCCGACGTGGCCGTCGACGTCGTCGTCCCCTATACGCGCGGCGACCTCGTCTCCCGCGTCCACGCCGACGGCGATATCACCACCATCGACTACGTCGAGGCCGGCACCCGCGTGGTCGCCCGAGTAGACGCCGCCCTCGCCGCCGAGCTGACCGCCGTCGACGCCGCCCCCTCCAGCCTCGCCGACGCCGGGTGAACCCCGAGTGAGCACTGCGCGCGAAGTGACAGCGCCCGCGTCCTCGGGAGCGGACCCGGACGCGGCCGCTGCGGACGGGGCGGGAACGGCCGAGGCGTCTGCGGAGGTGCGCACCCAGGCGGCCCTGACGGAGGCGGTGCGCCGACTCGGCGGCAGCCCGCGGGAAGGGCAGGCCGAGATGGCCCGCCGCGTGACCCGCGCCGTCGAATCCGGCACTCACCTGCTGGTCCAGGCGGGCACCGGCACCGGCAAGTCGCTCGCCTACCTCGTGCCCGCCATGGTGCACGCCGTCGACGCCGGTGAGCGCGCCGTCGTGTCCACCGCCACCCTCGCCCTGCAGCGCCAGGTGCTCACCAAGGACGCCCCGCTGGCCGCCGACGCCGTCGAAGGGGTCACCGGCACCCGGCCCCATGTCGCCCTGCTCAAGGGCTGGCAGAACTACCTGTGCCGCCACCGCCTGGCCGGCGGCTACCCCGACGACGACGCCGACACCCTCTTCTCCGCCGCCGCGGCCACGCCCCGCGCCCGCATCGGCGAGGGCACCGAGCAGAGCCTCGGCGAGCAGGTGGTGCGCCTGCGGCAGTGGGCCGAGCAGACCACCACCGGCGACCGCGACGACCTCGTCCCCGGCGTCTCCGACCGCGCCTGGGCGCAGGGCTCCGTCACCAGCGCCGAATGCCTGGGCAGCCAGTGCCCCCTGCACGATGAGTGCTTCCCCGTCCTCGCCCGTGCGGCGGCCGCCGAGGCCGACGTCGTGGTCACCAACCACGCCATGCTCGGCATTGCCGTGGCCGGCAACCCCGGGGTCCTGCCCGAGCATGAGGTGCTCATTGTGGATGAGGCCCATGAGCTGGCCGACCGAGTGCGCTCCCAGGGCACCGTCAGCCTGTCGGCCGCCGCCGTGGCGCGGGTGGCCGCGACCGCCCGCCGGCATGCCGGCGTCATCGTCACCGAGCTGGAGGAGGCCGGGCAGAACCTCCAACTTGCACTCGCGGACCTGCCCGACGGGCGCCTGACCGACGGGCTGCCACCCGCGCTGGCCCAGGCGCTTACCGTGCTGGACGGCGCCTGCCGCCAGGTGCTCACCGACGTGCGCGAGGCCGCCCGCGCCGCCGGCTCCTCCGGCGCACAGGGCGGCGCGGAGGCCGGGGGAGTAGCACTGGCCCGCACCGCGGTGGCGGACATGACCGACGTCGTCGAGCGCATGACCTCCGACTCGGTCGCCCAGCGGCGCGACGTCGCCTGGGTGGAGCGGCCCCGCATGGGCGCCGAGCCCCCGCGGCTGACCCTCGCGCCCATCGACGTGGCCGGATCTGTGGCCGACACCCTGCTCGCGGACCGGGCCGCCGTGCTCACCTCCGCCACCCTGGCCCTGGGCGGCAGCTTCAACGCCATGGCGGGCGCGCTGGGGCTCACCCTCGCCGACGGCGGCTGGGAGGGCATCGACGTCGGCACCCCCTTCGACTACGCCCGCCAGGGCATCTTGTATACCCCCACTCACCTGCCGCGTCCCGGGGCGGGCATTTCCGAGGCCGCCCTGGAAGAGGTGGTCGCCCTGGCCGAGGCCAGCCGCGGCGGCATGCTCGGGCTCTTCTCCTCCCGGCGGGCCGCCGACGAGGCCGCCGCCATGCTGCGCGAGCGCACCGACCTGACCGTCTACGCCCAGGGGGAGGACCGTCTGCCGACCCTGGTGGAGGCCTTCGCCGCCGACGAGGACGCCTGCCTGGTGGGGACGCTGTCCCTGTGGCAGGGGGTGGACGTGCCCGGGCGCACCTGCCGGTTGGTGGTCATCGACCGCATCCCCTTCCCCCGCCCCGACG
>NZ_JAWDJJ010000300.1:0-5219 GCF_032465695.1 Actinomyces sp. MRS3W | reverse complement strand
TTCGTAGTGGTAGCCGTCGCGGCCGCGGATGCGCTGGTCGCCGCCCGAGCAGAAGCCCCAACCGCCGTCGCGTGGGCTCGGGCCGTTGCCGGTGAGGATGACGGCGCCGACGTCGCCGCTCATGCGGGCATGGTCGAGCACCCGGAACAGCTCGTCGACGGTGTGCGGGCGGAAGGCGTTGCGCACCTCGGGGCGGTCGATCGCCACCCGCACCACGGGCAGGTCGCGCAGCCAGGTGCCGTCGGCGTCGCGCTCGCAGCCACGGTGGTAGGTGACGTCGGTGAGCGCGCCCGGGCTGTCGCCGCGGTTGACGAAGCCGGTGATGTTGCGCCAGCGGAAGGGATCGAAAATCTCCGAGACCCGCTGCGGCAGCGGGTGGGACGGCGACGCGGCGGTTGACGACTGACTCATGGGCACAGGGTAGGGGCTGGAGGAGAAAAGGCGAGAAAAGACGCGTACCGCAGGGGCGCGGTCGCCAGCCGGTGGTACGTGAACGGCGGCGTGGAAGGGCGCGATGCCGCGGGCACGCACCAGCGAGCGGGTGGAGCCACAGGGCTATTGTCCCAAGTGTGCCGTCATGAGCTCGGTCGTGATGTATTCCTTGTTGGCCGTCAGCTCGCGTCAATTCGGTTGCCGTCCTCGTCAACGTAATAGCCCTCATCATCTACGTCGGGGAAACTTAAATGCCCGTCCTGGATCTCCTCGGCGAAGTGCTCTTGCGTCATCAGTCGCATTTTGCGACTGCGTTTCATCATTTCCTCGTGGTTGAGGGTGGTATTCCATGGCTTCTCGAGTGTGACGATGATAATCGCGAAGAGAATCCAGGTCACCAGGGTGAGGGGGAATAGTGAGCTGGGCGCAAACAGCGCTGCCGCCGCAGCTCCCGCTACGGCGGGGCAGATGAAGGCGATGATGGTCATCATTGGTCCTTCTGGGTCTTGGGAGTGCTTGGCGCGCATGATCAGGCGCGACGCAATTGCGTCAACGGTCTCTCGTATGACCGCCGCGACGATGGCGAAGCCCACCACGCGATCCATCGTTAGACCCGCGCCGGTCAGCGCCGACCAGATTCCAACGATCACGCCCAGGCCAATTCCGTACAGTAAAGCCGTGAAGGCTCTGCCGGAGGCGACTGCCCACAACGGCACTGCCGGGCGCCAGGGGCCGGGTTCTTCTTCGGGAGTTGCCGATGTGTTGATCTCACCGCTCATGGCCATCTACTTCCTACCGGTTCACTCGCACTCTACCTCATCCCTGGTGACCTGTTTCCCGCTTGCTTCAGCGGAAGCAGCGGTTGCCAATGCCGGTGACGGAAGAGGTGGCAGGTGCCGATGCTGCGAGGGCAGGCATGGCTCCGCCAGTGCCGACCGCGGTCGAGAGCTGCAAAAACTACCGCGGTCCATGATGCTTCCTCTTAAGCGTCTGCTGGACGCCTGGAGCAACTGTGCGGCATCGCCCACGGCTTCAGAAACCTGACCAACTACACCGTCCGCAGTCTCATCCACGCCGGTGAGTTCCGTAATCAACTGCTACGCCCCTTCAACGTGAAGAGGTCATAAACAAACCTCCGATAGCATCTTGGGCGACACTCAAGTTCTCCGGCGCAGTTCGCGCAAGTAGAGGTCGGCAAACTCCGCGGTGCGCGAGGGGGCATACTGCGTAACATATCGGGGGTGAGGTAGCGGTACCAGTTCTTCGAAGCACTGCAAGTCTCGATTCAGTTCCGCTAAAATCTTGTAATTGCTTCCGCTGCCGATGACGTAACATACTGACCGATCCGCCCCGCATTCAGCCTGTCGCCGGAACGATTCCACTAAAAGATTGTCAACCGCTCTCCGGAGGGGTTGTGTGTCATAATAGTTCGCATTGCGTTCGCGACTGCCTTCCAATACTGAAATTATGCCGATCGGACACGCGAACCCCATCAGGAAGTTCTGATAGAACGCGCTGTATCCACCATAGGAATGGATCACACTGTCCAAGAAGCGCGCAGATGCTGGAGCTACGCGGTACCCTTGAGCTAATTCATGGTTTAGCCGTGATAGAACCTCGGGTCCAGCGAAAGGAACTCCGGTTATGGCAGAACCTCTACGCGCAGGGGAGCTACCTAAGATGAGGTGCCGCGGCAGGCAATCGGCGTAGAATGTTTCGTAGAAATCCGTGATCAAAGCCGCGGCTGCACCTGCCGACCGGTCCTTCGCGTATGGGTTGACTGCCTTGAAGCCATTAGGCAGCTGCAGGTCAATGCCCGCAAGGAACTCATGGAAGCTCAAAACGCGTTCCGCTGTCGTAGAACCGGCAGTCATACTCCCCCTTCGGCCTTATGTGGCACGGTATCATGGATTACAAATCGCGCCCGCTGACATTTTTCTCGGTGTCGCGCCGCAAGCCGCACGGAAGAGCCGGTATGGATGCTGCGGGCTGGCTCGGCCCAGGCGGCCTTTTACGCTGCTTGTTCCGCACAAGCACGTTCGCGGTTCCCGGGGTGGAGCCTAGCTCTGAATCACTCAGTGACCGGTGGTGAACGGACGGCTCCAGTCCTGAGCGCGCGGTTGTTCGCCCCGAAGAGCGCGCCCGGCAATGATGAGCGCTACCGCGACTAGCAACACGGCCACGACGAATCCGCCTCGCCAGATGAGGCTGAGGAATGGGGCGACCACCAGCATCCCGGTGTTGCTGCGATATACCGATCGTACAGCCTCGCTGTCACAGACGGCTCTTACCGTCAGCCAATACAACACCGCCACTGCCAGCCCCGCGGTGAGTAGTGCAGGCGAGAACTCGCCGCGAAGGAAAGTCAGGAACGAAATCGCTGCGCCGCCCAGAAAACAGGCGACTTCACACAGCTGTCGCACGGTTCAATACCTCCAAGTTGCACACCCTGCCTTCGGAAACTCGCGTCGTCAGGCATCTTTCATCCGCTCCGTTCGTCGTCCGGCTTCGGCTCGGGGATCCGGCCGTCACGACGTATCCGCAAAATTCCTGCAGCAGTTCCTTCATCTCTGATCCCGCCCGGGACCGACGACCCCAAGCAGGGCGCCGCTCAGATCGGCTCCCATGGAGTGAACGTTACAGCGTCGGTGAGGGGAGGCATAGGTCGACCAATGTCAGGGAGATGTAGGCGTTGGCCGCCGTGACTGGCCTCGGGCGGCCTTTCCCGTTTTGGTGAAATGCCACGAGCGATGGTGCCGTGCTGCTGTGGGAGAGGCTTCATGAAGCTCAGGAGGAAAACTCTCATCGCGGCCTGTACTGCAAGTGGCCTGGCGGTGGCTGCGTGTGGCTCGGGCGAAGCCCAAGTCGCGCAGGACTCGCCTGCTTACAGATCGTTGGCTGGGTTGGAGTCGGCGTCGGATTATGCGCTGCGCATCTGCGTGACCGACGTCGAGACGAGCGTCAGCGATGCCGGGACCTTCCCGCTCGGCGACGTGGCAGACCGACTCGGCCTCGCTGGGTAACCAATTGCTGCACGGCGGCCTGGTGAATCCATGCATGAGGCGGGAAGAAGACGATAAGTACGGGACCGATGGCGGCGCGGGAATTCGGTGCCGCGTAGAACACCGCGGGCGCCGCGCTCCGCTCGCGATCCATGGTCATCGCGGTCTCAAAGACGACCCGCTCCACAAGCCCCAGCGCACCCGCCGGCCGCATGTCGATAGCCTGTGCCCATGACGCTCATGACGCCCAGTCCGCAAACCGCCCCGAGTCTGGCCACCGACCGCGCGGTCATCCCGCGCTCGGCCGGCGGCGGCCGGGTTGACTCCGAGACCGGGCGGCTGCGGGAGGTCATCGTCCACCGGCCCGGGCGGGAGATCGCCCGCATCACGCCGATCAACGCCAACTCCCTGCTGTTCGACGACGCCCTCAACATCGCCCGCGCCCAGGCCGAGCACGACGCCTTCACCGCGATCCTGCGTGCCGAGGGCGTCATCGTCCACGACTTCCGCGACCTGCTCACAGAGACCCTCGCCGTCCCCGAGGCGCGCCGCCTGGTGCTGGAGGAGACGGTCGGCCCGCAGGCGGTCGGCGTGTCCACCTCCGAGGTCCTCATCGACTTCCTCAGCGGCCTGCCCGACGCCGAACTGGCCGAGGTCCTCTTGGCCGGTATCACCCGCAACGAGCTGCGCGAGCGCCTCGACCCCGCCGACGCCGCCACCCTCTTCGCCACCACCTATCTGTCCACCCTCGAGGGACAGTTCGTGGTCACGCCGCTGCCCAACCACCTGTTCACCCGCGACACCTCCGCCTGGCTGTACGGAGGCGTGTCCGTCAACACCATGGCGCTGGCGCCCCGCCGTCGGGAGGCCGTCAACTACGAGGCCGTCTACCGCTTCCACCCCGCCTTCGCCGACCGACTCACCCTCGCCGCACCGCCGGATGCGGGAGCGACGGCGTCGAAGGGGTCTTCGGGCGAGCGCGGCCCGCTGTGGGTGGAGCCGCACGGCGCCTCGCCGGCGACGGTTGAGGGCGGCGACTTCCAGGTGCTGGGCAACCGCACCCTGGTCATGGGGCTCACCCACCGCTCCAGCGCGGCGGGCGTGGAGCGCCTCGCCACCCGCCTGTTCGCCGACGGCGCCGCCGACCGGGTGATCGGCGTGCACATGCCCGACCGCGCCTTCTACACCGAGCTCGATGCCGTCATGCACCTGGACACTCTCATGACCATGGTCGCCCCCGACACCTACCTGCGTTTCTCCGGTTTCAACGACGTCACCACCGTGGAGATCGAGCCGGGCGCCAGCCACGGCTCCACCAAGGACTCCGCCCTGCACGTGACCGTCCACGACGGCGGCGACATGGACGCCGTCCTCGCCCGCGCCGCCGGCATCGACTCCTTCAAGGTCATCAGCCCCGACATGTCCGACGAGGCCGAGGCGCTGCGGGAGCTGTCCCGCGACTCCTGCAACGTCGTCGCCCTGGCACCGGGGCGGGTCATCGGCTACGCCCACAACCAGCGCGCCAACGACGTGCTGCGCCGCGCCGGCGTGGAAGTCATTGAGACCCCCGGAGTCGAGCTCGTGCGCGGCCGCGGCGGCGCCCACTGCATGACCTGTCCGGTCACGCGCGATTGAGACGCGTGAGAGGCCCTGCCGTGCACGCGCGACCCGGCCGAGTGACGCTCAGCCTCTCACGCCGATCTCTCGTCCTTCGTCCCACGGCAGTGCCCAGCCCGCGGCGTCGATGACCGTCGACAGCACCGCCGCGGTGAAGCCCCATACGAG
>NZ_JAWDJJ010000299.1:0-25523 GCF_032465695.1 Actinomyces sp. MRS3W | reverse complement strand
GTTCGCCGGCCGCCCCTGTGTGGTGGTTCCCGACGGGGCGGCCCCCGCCGCGGAATTGGCCGTGCGCAACCTGGCCGTTGACGTCGGCGCCACCCCGGTGCGCATGAGCGCCGCCGAGCACGACGCCGCCGTCGCCGCCGTCAGCCACGTGCCCCAGCTGGTCAGCTCTCTGCTGGCGGCCCGGCTGGAGACGGTCCCGGAGAACGCCCTGAGCCTGTCCGGGCAGGGACTGCGCGACACCACCCGCATCGCCGCCTCCGACCCCCGGCTCTGGGCGGCGATCGTCGTGGGCAATGCCGCACCGGTGACCGGGCTGCTGCGCGAGCTGCGCACCGACTTGGACGCCCTCATCGAAGGGATCGCCTCGGCCGCCGTCGACCCCAGCGACGCCGCCTACACCGCCCGCGGCGACGCCACCGCCATCGCCCCCGGGGCGGTGGGCGCGGTCACCGACGTCATGACCCGCGGCAACGCCGGACAGGCCCGTATTCCCGGCAAGCACGGTGGGGCACCGCGCCGCTACGCCCAGGTCCAGGTGCTGGTTCCGGACACTGCCGGCGAGCTGGGGCGGCTGTTCTCCGACGTCGGCGAGGCGGGCGTCAACATTGAGGACTTCTCCATGGAGCACTCACCCGGGCAGAGCGCAGGGATTGCGCTGCTGTCGGTGATGCCGGCGGCCGCCCAGGGCCTGGAGGAGGCGCTGGACGCACGCGGTTGGCGCGTGGTCGTGTCCTGACCCCGGCGAGCGTGAGCGGCTGTGTGCGGACTCATCTGCTGCACATAGGCGCCGGCAGGCGTCATGTGGGACGCTTACCCCCGGTAACTGACAGTGGGAGGAACACATGGGAATCGTCGTCGCCATTGACGGGCCGTCCGGGTCTGGCAAGTCCACGGTGTCCAGGCGCGTGGCCGCCGACCTGGGGCTGGCCTACCTGGACACCGGCGCCATGTACCGGGCGGCCGCATGGTGGTGCGAGCGCAGCGGCATCGACCTCGGTGACGCCGCCGCGGTGACCCACGCCGTGGCGGCCATGCCGCTTCACATGGGCCTGGACCCAGCCGCCCCTGGCGTGACCTGCGACGGGGTGGACATTGCCGAGGCGATCCGTGAGCCGCATATCGCGACCGTCGTCTCCCAGGTTGCCACCAACCTTGATGTGCGCGCCGAAATGGCTCGTCTTCAGCGGGAGATCATCCGCGCCGAGGCGACCGGCCTGGCCGGGTCCTTCTCCCGCGGCGCCGGCATTATCGCCGAGGGCCGTGACATCACCACCGTGGTTGCCCCCGACGCCGATGTGCGCCTGCTGCTGACCGCCAGCGAGCAGGCCCGCCTGGCACGCCGCGCCGCCGACCTGGATGCGGCCGGCAAGACGATCGACGCCGCGGCACTGCGCGACCAGGTGGTGCGCCGCGACCGCGACGACGCCACCGTCTCCCAGTTCCTCACCGTCCCCGAGGGCGTCACGGCCGTAGACACCTCCAACCTCACCCTGGAGGAGACCGTCGCCCACGTCACCGAACTGGTCGAGAACTCCCGGCGTGAAGCCGCCGAACGCGACCGCCTGGATGCGGCCCGCGCCGAGGCCCTGCGCGCCGGCCTGGAGGCCTACGAACTCGACGAGGAGGACCGGGCCCTGCTGGCAGGGGAAGAGGACGCCGTCGTCGCTCCAGTGCCGGCCGCCGGCCTGCCGGTGCTCGCCGTGGTGGGCCGCCCCAACGTTGGCAAGTCCACCCTGGTCAACCGGGTTCTGGGCCGGCGGGCCGCCGTCGTCCAGGACACGCCGGGCGTGACCCGCGACCGTGTCTCCTACTCCGCCGAGTGGGCGGGCAAGCAGTTCACCATTGTCGACACCGGCGGCTGGGAGATCGACGTCGCCGGACTGGACGCCACCGTCGCCGAGCAGGCCGAGATCGCCGTGGATCTGGCCGACGCCGTGCTGCTGGTGGTGGACGCCCGAGTCGGCGTCACCGAGGCCGACGACCGGATTGTGCAGATGCTGCGCCGCTCCGGCAAGCCGGTGGTGGTGGCCGCCAACAAGGTTGACTCGCCCGTGCAGGAGGGCGATGCGGCCGCGCTGTGGGCCCTGGGGCTGGGGGAGCCCTACGCGGTTTCCGCCCTGCACGGCCGCGGCAGCGGCGAACTGCTCGACGCCGTCGTCGCCATCCTGCCGGAGGTCTCCGCTTTCGCCGGGCCGCAGCGGCAGGAGGGACTGCACCGCATTGCGCTGGTGGGCCGCCCCAACGTCGGCAAGTCCTCCCTGCTCAACATCATTGCCGGACGCGAGCGGGTGGTGGTCAACGAGGTCGCCGGCACCACCCGCGACCCGGTCGATGAGGTGGTCGAGTTCGACGGCCGGGAGTGGATGTTCGTTGACACCGCCGGCATCCGCCGCCGCATCAAGCAGGTCCGCGGCGCCGACTACTACGCGGTGCTGCGCACCCAGGGGGCTGTGGAGAAGGCCGAGGTGGGCGTCGTGCTCCTGGACGCCTCCGAGCCGATCACCGAGCAGGACGTGCGTGTCATCCAGCAGGTGGTGGACGCCGGCCGCGCCCTGGTCATCGTCAACAACAAGTGGGACCTGGTGGATGAGGACCGCCGCAAGCAGCTGGAGTGGGAGGCCGACCACGAGCTCGCCCACGTCGACTGGGCACCGCGCATCAACGTCTCCGCCCGCACCGGCTGGCACACCAACCGCCTGGCGCGCGCACTCGACACCGCCCTGGCCGGCTGGAATACGCGCGTGCCCACGGGCCGGCTCAACAGTTTCCTCGGCGAGTTGCAAGCGGCCAGCCCGCACCCGGTGCGCGGCGGCAAACAGCCGCGCATCCTCTTCGCCACCCAGGTGCAGGCCGCCCCGCCCCGCATTGTCATCTTTGCCACCGGCTTCCTGGAGTCCGGCTATCGCCGCTTCATTGAGAACCGCCTGCGCGAGGAGTTCGGCTTCGCCGGCACCCCCATCCAGATCGGTGTGCGCGTGCGCGAACGCCGCAAGCGGCGCTGAGCGACAGATGCGCGCCGTCGTGGGCCATCACCCGCTTGGGTTATCGGATCTGATATGATGCTCGTGTGAATGACGCGACCCCGGCTGTTCGGGATACTGGTGCGCAGAGAGAATCAGTGTCCTCGGCTGTGCCACCTGCTCCTGAAGCTGATGAGCGGATGCGGCGCGTTCTCGAGTCGGCAGCGCGATTGCAGCAAGTGGTATCGGGAGCCGTCATGGTTGGCGGTTCTGCCGCGAGCCTCTACAGCCACCACAGGGTCTCATTCGATCACGACCACGTTCTCGCTGACTTAGCGGCACGTTACGACACCATCTTGGAAGCGGTCGAAGCGACCGATGGCTGGGTTTTGTCCAGTCGTCACTCGCAGCGACCAAACACCATCATGGGCTCGTTGGACGGCGTTGAAGCTGGACTGCGCCAACTCAGACGGGCACGTCCACTCGAGGTCGAAGTCATGACCCTCGACAACGGTGCTGAACTACACGTGCCGACCTACGAAGAAGCGGTACGGATCAAGGGCTGGATGCTCCTCCAACGGCGCTCGGTTCGCGACTATCTCGACGTTGCCGCGTTGGCGGATGTCACTTCGCCGCACTACGCCGCGCAGGTGCTCAACGACTTGGACTCGTACTATGAGGCTTCAGGATCCGACTCGGCCGCCACAAGCCTGGCGCTTGCCCTGGCCTCGCCACAGCCACGCGATACCCGCACGCTTGAAGAGTTAGCGCACTACAAAGGGCTGGCGCCCCAATGGCAGGACTGGTCCGAAGTGACTGCGGTCTGCCGTGCTATTGCAGAGGAGATGGCGCAGTGCTGACTTTCCGCAACGTGGATGCCGATCCCGCTGATGATCCCGCCATGTGGCCATTCGAGGCGAAGATCACCGCCGTCGAGCGCGGGGAGCTTGAGGATTATCGGCGGATCAAGGCCGCCTGCGACCGCGATCCGTCGACGCGTGCAGCTTTCCTGGATGCGTGTGACTTGCTCGGCGATGATCCCGGTGCCGCATTGGTGAGATTGTGGGTCGAGGGGCTGCCTCGGGAGGAGCGGGCGATACTTGCCGCCCGGCGGATGCGGTCCGCTGTGGAACGCTCGGGGCTCTCGCGTGCACAGGCGGCGGCGCGGCTCGGCACCAGCACATCGCGGCTGAGCACCTACTTGTCGGGGCGAGTGGTTCCGCGCGCCGACCTGTACGAGGCGATCCTGGCGCTCGGCTAACAGCTGGGGTCGTGGCAGCGTCGTCGCTCGCGGAGTTTGAAAAGTTGGAGCTTGCCGACTGGCCCGCCTACCTCAACGGACACTCGGGTCTTCCCGGTCCCCGGGCCAATAACGCCCTCATCGCGGCGGCGCCCGCGATCCACAGACCCTGCGCTCCCTCGTCCTGGACTGGGCCGACGACGCCGATCCGCTGGTGCAACGCGCTGGCGGATACCGCGGATGATCCGGCAAACTGTCGCAGTTCGGCACAAACGCGCTGGCGGCTTCGAAATGTGGCGCAGTGATCCTTGGAATCATGCGGATGTGATGTGAGGCCGGACAGCCGGATCCGGCGTTTGTGCCGATCTCGGACATTCGGCCGGCCGCGAGGCGAGCTGGAGGAGTGATTGCAGCGGCTGGGTGACTCAGCCCCACACGCCGGATGAGCCGCGGCGGTGGGAGCCGAGCAGGTGGGTGTCGATGATGCCGATGGCCTGCATGAGTGCGAACAGCGTCGTCGGGCCGATGAACCGGAAGCCCAGGTGCTTCAGCCGCCGGGCCAGGGCCTCCGACTGTGGTGAGCGTGTGGGAATCTCCGCCAGGGTGTGCGGAGTGGGCGTGGCCGTGGGCCGGTAGGACCACACCAGTTCGGCCAGGCCGCCGTCCACCGCCTCATCCTCCCGCAGCGCCACCGTGGCCCGGGCATTGGCGATGGTGGCCAGGATCTTGGCCCGGTTGCGCACGATCCGGGCGTCGGCGAGCAGCCGGGCGACGTCGTCGTCCCCGAAGGCCGCCACCGCGTCCGGCTCGAAGCCGGCGAAGGCCTCCCGGAAGGCGGGTCGCTTGGCCAGGATGGTGCGCCAAGACAGGCCCGACTGGAAGGCCTCCAGGCTCAGCCGCTCGAACACGCCCCGCTCGTCGCGCACCGGCATGCCCCACTCGGTGTCGTAGTAGTCGCGCAGCAGTGGATCCGTGGCCGCCCACACCGGCCGTGCCAGACCGTCCGGGCCGACGATGAGATCGCTCATGCCGTAACCCTAACCACAGCCCCGAGCCGGTCTCATCCGCGCGGTCGGTGCGGACAGCGGTGGGCACGCGCTTTAGACTGACGCCATGCAGACACCGGTTGATCCCACTGCCACGCCCGCCTGGAAGCGCCTCACCGAGCTTCACGAGACCATGGAACCCGACCTGCGCGCCTGGTTCGCCGATGATCCCGGCCGCGCCGAGCGGTACTCCTATGAGGTGGGTGACCTGTTCGTCGACTTGTCGAAGAACTTCCTCACCGACGAGGTCCGCGACGCCCTGGCCGAGCTGGCCGAGGCCGTGGACGTGCCCGGTCGCCGCGACGCCATGTTCGCGGGCGAGCACATCAACATCACCGAGGACCGCGCCGTCCTCCACACCGCCCTGCGCCGTCCCGCCACCGACTCCCTCAATGTGGACGGCCAGGACGTTGTCGCCGACGTGCACGCCACCCTGGAGAAGATCTACGCCTTCGCCCGCCGGGTGCGCTCGGGGGAGTGGACCGGGGTGACCGGCAAGCGCATCGAGACGGTCGTCAACATCGGCATCGGCGGGTCCGACCTCGGCCCCGTCATGGTCTACGAGGCGCTGCGCCCCTACGTCCAGGAGGGCCTCGAGGCCCGCTTCATCTCCAACATCGACCCCAACGACTGCGCGGAGAAGGTGGCCGACCTCGACCCGGAGACCACCCTGTTCATCATCGCCTCCAAGACCTTCACCACCCTGGAGACGCTGACCAACGCCCGCATGGCCCGCGACTGGTTCCTGGGGGCGCTGGCCGAGCGCGGCATCGACGCCGACGGCGCCGTCGCCAAGCACTTCGTGGCCGTGTCCACCGCCCTGGACAAGGTGGAGGCCTTCGGCATCAACCCGGCCAACGCCTTCGGCTTCTGGAACTGGGTGGGAGGCCGCTACTCGGTGGACTCCGCCGTCGGCACCGTGCTGGCGGTGACCGTCGGGCCGGAGAACTTCGCCGACTTCCTGGCCGGCTTCCACGCCGTGGACGAGCACTTCGCCACCCAGGCGCCCGCCCAGAACGTGCCCATGCTCATGGGGCTGCTCAATGTCTGGTATGTCAACTTCTTCCACGCCGCCTCCCACGCGGTGCTGCCCTACGCCCAGTACCTGCACCGCTTCCCGGCCTACCTGCAGCAGCTGACCATGGAGTCCAACGGCAAGTCCGTGCGCTGGGACGGCAGCCCCGTCGTCGGCGACACCGGTGAGATCTTCTGGGGCGAGCCCGGCACCAATGGCCAGCACGCCTTCTTCCAGCTGCTGCACCAGGGCACCCGGCTCATCCCCGCCGACTTCATCACCGTGGCGAACCCGGCCCACCCGGTCAAGGACGGCGACGCCGACGTGCACGAGCTGCTGCTGTCCAACTTCCTTGCCCAGACCGCGGCCCTCGCCTTCGGTAAGACCGCCGAGGAGGTGCGCGCCGAGGGCACGCCCGAGGCAATCGTCCCGGCGCGCGTGTTCAGCGGTAACCGGCCGACGACGTCGATCCTCGCCCCGGCGCTCACCCCGGCGGTGGTCGGGCAGCTCATCGCCCTGTATGAGCACATCACCTTCACCGAGGGCATTGTGTGGGGCATTGACTCCTTCGACCAGTGGGGGGTCGAGCTGGGCAAGAAGATGGCGCTCGACGTCGCCCCGGCCATTGCTGGGGATGAGGAGGCCCTGGCGGCCCAAGACTCCTCCACCCGTGCCCTCATCGCCCGCTACCGGGACCTGCGTCACTGAGCATGCTGCGGTACGGCGGTCGGCGGCGGTGACCATGGCTGCGGGCATACAGAACCTCGCCTCTGTCATCGACGAGGCGCGCCTGCGGCCGCTCACCGCCGCCGACCGGCTGCGCTACGGCCGCAACCTGCTCGTGCCCGAGGTGGGAGCGGTTGGGCAGCAGCGCATTCGCGCCGCCCGCATCCTGGTGGTTGGGGCGGGCGGGCTTGGCTCACCGGCGATCTCCTACCTCGCCGCCGCCGGCGTGGGCACGCTCGGGATTATTGACGACGACGTCGTCGACCTGTCCAACCTGCAACGGCAGGTGCTGCACACCACCGACGCCGTGGGGACCGCTAAGGTCGACTCCGCACGCCGCGTCGTGGCGGCCCTCAACCCGGACGTGGAGGTGGTCGCCCACCGGAGCCGCCTGGGAGCCGCTAACGCCGAGGAGCTGCTGCGCGGCTGGGACGTGGTCATCGACGGGACGGACAACTTCCCCACCCGCTACCTGCTGGGCGACGCCTGCGTGCTGCTGGGCATCCCGCTGGTGCACGGGGCGGTGCTGCGTTCGCACGGACAGGTTGCCGTCTTCGACGCCACCCGGGGGCCGTGCTACCGGTGCGTGCACCCCGAGCCGCCGGAGCCCGGCACGGTACCCTCTTGCGCCGAGGCCGGCGTGCTCGGGGTGCTGCCCGGGATCGTCGGGGCCATGCAGGCTGCTGAGGCGCTCAAGCTCGTGGTTGGGGGAGCCCGGCCGCTCATCGGCTGCATGCTGCTGCTGGACGTCTGGGGCGGGCGCAGCCAGGAGCTGCCGATCCGGAAGAACCCCGACTGTCCCGTATGCGGGGAGCGCCCCACCATTACCGCACTGCTCGACGATGGGGCCCATTGCGGGGCGTTTCCGCAGGATCAACCTGATTCGGAGGGAAACCACATGAACACGATCACCGCTGCGCAACTGCACGCCCGCATAGCGTCGGGAGAGACACCTGGCAGCAGCTATACGCTGCTCGATGTGCGCGAGCCGCATGAGGTGGCCGCCGGCGATATTGCTGGCGCTGTGCACATCGCGCTCGACCAGGTCGTGGCGCGCCGGGGCGAACTCGATGCGGGTAAGGAGCTCATCGTCTACTGCGCGGTCGGGATGCGTTCGCAGCGCGCCATTGAGGCGCTGGCACAGGCGGGCTACGCAGGCGCGATGATGAACCTGGAGGGCGGCATTCAGGCCTGGCTGGAGACTGCGTGACGCCACGTGCCGCAACCGGCCCATATACGGTGATTGCGGGTGGGCGCGCCACCTCGCGACGACGGTGAGCGGTGTCACCGCGCGCGGATTTCGACGGCGGAGCTGGTTTGAGCTATCGTCATCCATGTTCCGAGCGGCGCCAGCCGCGAGGCAACGGGCTGTGGCGCAGTTTGGTAGCGCACTTGACTGGGGGTCAAGGGGTCGTGGGTTCAAATCCCGCCAGCCCGACCAAAACCCCGGAGGACACGGTTTCCTTCCGGGGTTGTGTTGTACCTGGGGCAAAGACGTCGTCGGTGTGTTGGATGCCATTCGGAGGCTGACGAAGCGGCCGCTCTGCGAAGGACACCTGTTGGTTATAGGACGCGCCCGGTTTCGACTCGACCTCGCTGGCGAACACACCGAGAATGGCCCGTGAGGAGGACTCATCTTGACCATAGATCGTGCCGAAGAGTGCAGCCACGGCGCCGACGCGCTGGAGGCACAGCCCACCCCAGCTGCCGAGCCTGACGACGACGAACTGGCACTGATGCTGGCAACAGCCACCGGCATGGGGCGCGCCCAGCTGCGTGCGCTCATGGAACGGCGGGCACGCCGGCAGGACAACCACTCAAGCGGCCGGACGCCGTCGTCGCGCCCGGCCGCTGAGGCGTGAGGCGCTGATTTAGGCGACCGTGCGGATGCGGGTGACGCAGATGGCGCCGAGCACGCAGACGGTGGCGGCCATGAGGTACAGGCCGGTGTAACCGCCCAAGTGGGTGACGATGGGGGCGGCGAGCACGGGGGCGAGCACCTGGGCCCCCGCGGAGGCGATGTTGATAATGCCCAGGTCGCGGGCGGCGTCGCCCGAGGAAGGCAGGACCTGGGTGACCAGCGCGAAGTCCACGCTGGTGAAGGCGCCGAAGCCGATGCCCAGGATGACCGCGCCGATAATCGCCCCGACCCAGGTTTGGGTGAGCGCCAAGTCCAGCGCCGCCAGGCCGGTGATGAGCGCGGCCACGATGACGAAGGGCTTACGCCGTCCCAGCCGGTCCGACCACATGCCGCCGGAGACGGTGGAGCCGAAGACGGCGACGGCGTAGATGCCGGTGAGGATGAAGACGCCGGTGGCGGCGGCCTCGGCCTCCATGCCGACGGCGTCCATGAGGTAGTACAGCAGGTAGAGCGTGCCGGTGGAGTTGCCCAGGTTGACGAGGAAGCGGGTCAGCCACGCCCAGCCGAAGTCCGGGTGGGAGCGCAGTGGTGGCACGAAACCCGCGAGAATGTGCCGCAGCGACGGGCGCGGGGCGCCGTCGGGCAGCCGTAGGTCCCGGGCATTGAATACGTGCGGGGCGCCGAGCACGACCACGAGTACGGCGAGCACCAGGTAGCCGGCTGCGGTGCCGCCCGCCGCGGCGGCGATGCCCGCACCCATCACCAGCCCGGCCGTCTGCGCGACGCCAATGAGCCCGGAGACCAGACCACGGCGGTCGACCGGCACCTGGTCGGTGACTGAGGCGTTGAGGGCCGCGTAGGCGGCGTTGAGGAACGCCTGCACCAGGCACCAGCCCAGGATCATCAGGCCGACCGAGTCGGCAACGGCCAGGACCACCAGGCCGATGGTGCCCAGCGTGAGGCCACCGGCGATCCAGGGCAGGCGGCGGCCGAAGCGTCCGGAAGTGCGGTCGGACAGGGCACCGAAGATGGGGTTGCCCAGCGTGGAGACGAGCGCGCCCAGGCCGGTGACCAGCGAGAGCACCGCCTCCTTGTGCCCGGGTGCGAGCTGGGCGGCCTGCAGGCCGAGCAGTACCTGGATGGGGCCGAACCAGGCTGAGAACAGCCCGAGCATGGTGAGCGTGAGCGTGAGCGACCAGGAGCGGGGAGGCATCTGGGCGGGGGCGGCGTCGGTGGCGACGCCGCGGGCGGTAAGCGTTGGCATGGAGGCAATCTAGGGTGCCGTCGGCGCCGGGGCTGTCGTGACGGGCCGCGGCTGCCGGGCCGAGACCGTCACGCAACGGGACTGGTGCGTGGTGAGGCGCTGTATTCGAGCGCCGGGCAGGGCATTACTCCAGCCGGGTGCCGGTGGCCCGCTCCAGCGCGGCCAGCAGTTGGTCTTGGAAGTTGACGTCGCCCGTCCGCCGGTCGGGCTGCTGGGTGTGCATATGGTGCCAGTAGGCGCTGGTGTGGGTGCGCGGGTCTTTGCCGAGGGCCAGCCATGCCTGGGTGCGGTGGCCCGCCTCGAGATCGTCGGGTGCGCCGGCGCCGCCCATGCGGGTGGGCACCCAGCCGGGATCGACGGCGTTGGCCCAAGTGCCGGGCCGCAGTCGCCCCACTGCGGCGGCCAGCGCGGTCACGAGCAGCTTGGAATCCGAATAGGACACCAGGGAACCGCCCACCGTCCAATTGAGCCCCGCCAGCTGTGAGGCGGTGAGCCGCCCGCCGCGGTGCATGCCCGAGGAGAGGTACACGTGTCGCTTGGCGGGCACAAGCGCCGTGAGTAGGTACGGGGCTACCACGTTGACGGGCAGAACCAGGCGCTCATCCATGGTGCCGGCGCTGTGAATAATGGCGTCCACGCCGCCGAGTGCGGCCACCTGCTCCGCCACACCGCGCACCTGTGCCTGATCCGCCAGCTCGCCGACGACGCCGGGGACCTCTGTCCCCAGCGAGCGGGCCACCGTTTCCAGCTGCTCGGCGCGGCGCACATGCGCCACGACCTGTGCGCCTGCCTCGATGAGGTCGTGGAGTGCGCCCAGGCCCAGGCCCGTGCTCGTTCCGGTCACCAGTACGCGTGCCATCGCTGTTCTCCCGTCGTCGTGTGCGCTGTTGCTCCTTACGCTACCGGCAGTCGTAACTCGGCGGGCGCGCGCCGAGTGCGCCCGGGTTTCCGCGGGCATTGGGGTCTTGGATGAGCCGGCGCCATTGACCTTGTTAATCGCTGAGTTCTATTCTGGAAAACCGCAGAATAATTTCACCGTTTTCCCAGAAGTCAGCGCCGGAGTATCGAATTGGTGAACTCTCACACATCTAGCTACGTGTGGTACTAAATTGAGCTTCTGAGGGGCTGGTGCGCAGCAAAGCGTCAGCGTTCCTTCAGCCAGGAAAACCAGGGAATCTCAAAATAGAGGAGGCCGCAGATGTGTACTGGAATCAGGTTCACGGACAGCGATGGCAATATGTACTTCGGGCGCAACCTGGACTGGTCCACCTCTTACGGTGAGCGGATCGTCGTCGTGCCCAGGGGATTCTGGATCCCCGCGGCCTTCGCCGACGGGGCTCCGGCTGCACATGCCGTCATTGGCATGGGCATCGTTTACGAGGAGTACCCCTTGTACTTCGACTGCGGCAATGACGCAGGCTTGGCGGTGGCCGGCTTGAACTTCCCCGGCTATGCCAGCTACGCCGATGGCCCCATGGTAGGCAGGATCAACGTGGCCGCCTACGAGTTCCCGCTGTGGGTGGCCGCCAACTTCACCACCGTCGATGAGGTCGAGGCTGCTCTTGCGGACACGGCTATCGTGGGCAAACCGGTCAGTGAGAACCTCGGGGTCTCTCTCCTGCACTGGATCATCGGTGACGCCCAGCGCAGCATCGTCGTGGAATACATGAATGACGGCATGCACATCCACCATAATCTGGTCGACACTCTGGCCAATCAGCCGACCTTCGACTGGCATATGGAAAACCTGCGCACATTCATCACGGCGACGGGCGATCTGCCAGAATCAGCCAGCTGGCGCGACGCCACGCTTTCCCCCTTCGGATCCGGTGCCGGAATGCGGGGAATCCCGGGCGACTATTACTCGCCGTCCCGCTTCGCCAAGGCCGCCTTCCTCAATGCCCATTATCCGGTCAAGGATAACGAGGTTGAGAACGTCTCCCGCCTGTTCCACACGCTGGGCAATGTCTCCATGGTGGATGGGGCTGCTCTTATGGCCGATGGCGCCTATGAGCGCACCCTGTACACCGGCTGCTACTCCGCCAAGACCGGTACCTACTACTACTCCACCTACGATGATCCGGCCTTGCGTTGTGTGAGCCTGGGAGACTATGCCGAGGCAGACGGGAGCAGTCTGCTGGAACCAGAGCCCGTCCGGTGGCGCCCATAAGCCCGCGGTTCGCCGCTCTACGCAACCGCGCCAGCCGCTGCGTACGCTAGTCCTACGGGCGTGGCCCGCCCCGCGGGGGCGGGACGGGCGCCCCGTGGGAGAGGCGGTTCGATGCGGGCGGGCACCAACTTGGTCGACCTGGGCAGGTATAACGCGAATGTCGTGATTCACGCCCTGCGTCGGCTGGGCGCCTCCAGCCAGCGCGACATCGCGGCCGCCACGGGACTGTCGGCGCAGACGGTCTCGGCGATCGTGCGCACCCTGCAGCGGCAGGGGCTGCTCGCGCACGTCGGCACCGAGATCAACGGGCGTGGGCGCCCGCGCACGCTGCTGAACATCGTCCCCTCTGCCCGCGTCGCCATCGGCATCCACGTCGATCCCTCGTTTACCACCGTGGTGACGCTTGACCTCGGCGGCAACGTGACCGGAGTGGCGTCGGCGGGGTGTGTCGACCCCACCGACCCGCACGCGACCATGGCGTGCGTTGCCGACACGGTGCATCGCCTCATTCGTGAGCAGTCCATAGATGACGATCACCTGGGCGGCGCGTGTTTGGCCCTTCCCGGGCCGTTGGACCCCGCCACCGGCGCACCCGAGAGTCCCGCCTGGCTGCCCGGCTGGACCGGCGTCCCCCTGGGCAAGGTGCTGGGCGAACGTCTCAACATGCCGGTGCCGGTGGTCAAGGACACCCTGGCGGCGGTCATCGGCGAGAACTGGGTGCGGGGCGGCGACTGGCTCGAGTCGACCATGGTGTTCGTCTACGTGGGCACAGGAACCGGGCTCGGACTATCGGTCGACGGTGAACCCGTACGCGGCTTTTCAGGCAACAGCGGCGAGGTTGGGAGCATGATGACCGCGCTGGGTTCGCGCACCCCCGGCGCGCATCCGGGCATGGACAATGATCCGGCCTACATCGTCGAGCGCGCCCACACCCTGGGACTGCAGCGCGAGCCGCTGCCGCCGCGCACCGACTTCACCGCCGTTGAACAGCGCCTGGAACGACTGTGCCGGGCAGCAGCTCAGGGCGACGAGCGGGCCGATGCGTTGCTGAGCGCGGCGGGGGAGCGCATGGCCGAACTGGTCATGATGGCCACCGAGCTGCTCGACGCCGACACGGTGGTTTTCGGCGGACCCTACTGGCCCTTGCTGGAGCCCTGGTACATCCCGGCGGCCCGGCGTGCCGTGCTCCGCCCATCAGCCCGAGGCCCGCATTCGGTGTCGGTGCTCTCCTCGGCGATGGGGAAGAACGTCGGCGCCGTCGGCGCGGCGGCGGTCGTTCATGACAATCTGTATGTGCCCCGCCTGCGCAGCGCGTCCGCCTGAGCCGTGCGCGGCCGCCTTCGTCGGGGTGGCGCGGAGTTCCAACTCAGTAACACTCCTCAGAGCGTCTTGACCAGATTTAATCAGAAGTACAGACTAATGAGTGGCGGACATCACGACGAGGTGGTGTCGGGTTGTCTGTTGGCCGCACCGGCGCGTCGGCCGCGTCGACGTCGGTGACAGACGCGAGCCACACACCATGGAGGTAATGACCATGACCTCAGCCATGACACGACGAACCGCACTCACGGGCGCCGCAGCGGCGTCGGCCGCATTAGCGCTGGCTGCCTGCACGTCCGACCAGTCCACGCCCGAGACCACCTCGGGCGTCACGACCCTGACCATCATGACCAACGCGATCTCGGGCGGAAAGAACGCCGCCGAAGCCGACTGGATCGCCAACTGGGTCATCCCGGAGTTCACCGCCGCCCAGGAAGAGGCAGGCCGGCAGGTTGAAGTTGTCTTCGAGGCGCAGGGTGTCGACGACGAGGACTACAAGACCAAGGCCGCACTCGACTTCCAGTCCGGTAAGGGCGCCGACGTCGTCGGGCTCGACGGCATCTGGATCGGGGAATTCGCCCAGGCGGGCTACATCAAGCCATTGCAGGAGGTCGCCGGAGACGCCGTTGACTCCTGGGACGGCTGGGAGCAGATCTCCGAGGCCGTGCAGCAGGCCGCCTCCTTCGAATCCCAGCGCTACGGCGTGCCTCAAGGCGCGGACGGGCGTGTCATCTACTACAACCGGGACATTTTCGCGCAGGCGGGACTGCCCACCGACTGGCAGCCCACCTCCTGGGAGGAGATTCTCCAGACCGCGCGCACCCTCAAGCAGCAGGTCGACGGCGTCGTCCCGCTCCAGCTCAACGCTGGAACCGCCATGGGAGAGGCCACCACCATGCAGGGCTTCTTGCCCATGCTGGTCGGCACCGGGCAGACCATCTGGTCCGACGGCCTATGGGCCGCAGACACCGCCGGCATGCGCGACGTACTGGACCTGTACCGGACGATCTACGTTGATGAGGAGCTCGGCGACCCGATCCTCCAGCAGGAGGCCTCCGGGCGCGATACCTCCTTCCAGGAGTTCGCCGCGGGACGCATCGCCATCCTGTTCGAAGGCGACTACTTCTGGCGCTCGGTTATCAACCCGGACGAGGAGGTCGGCACCGCCCCGATGGCCGACCGCGACACCGTGGTCGGCTACGCCAAGATCCCCGCCATGAAGCCCGGCGCCGGTGTGAACGGACAGGACTTCGTCTCCATGTCCGGCGGTACCGCCAGGGTCCTCAACCCGAACTCGGCCAACCCCGCTCTGGCGTGGGAGCTGCTGGCCTTCATGAACTCCCCGGAGGCCTTCGCCGCCCGGGCGGCGGGCACCTTGTCGATTTCACCGCGCGAGGATGTCAACGCCGAGCTGCTCGCCTCCGACGCCATGCTCTCCTTCGTCTCGGAGGAAGTCCTGCCGATCACCTCCTACCGTCCCGGCCTGGCCGAATACCCGGAGGTATCCGTGCTGCTGCAGCAGGCGACTCTCGACGTCGTGACCGGAACCAGCGTGGACGACGCCGTAGCCGCCTACGTAACGGCCCTGGAGGGCGTTGTCGGCCACGACGCGATCAGCGACGGGGACTGACCCCGTGGCACACGTACGCACCGCCCGTCGGCGCCCGCGCCGACGGGCCGAGGACGTTGCCGGTCTGGGGCGCTTGCGCGCCACCCTCTTCGTCATCCCCGCTCTGGTCATCATCGTCCTGTTCCTGCTGTTCCCGGCGGTGTGGACCATCTACCTGGGGCTGACCAACTACCGGCTTACCGGCCTGGCCGCAGCACATACCGAGTTCGTCGGCTTGGATAACTACCTGACCACCCTGCGCGATCCGGCCTTTTGGAACTCCCTGCGCCTGACCGTCGCCTTCGTTGCCTTCTCCGGGGTCATCGGACAGACCGTCGTCGGCTTCGCCCTGGCCTGGTCCACCCGCCGCATTCGCGGCTGGGCACGCACCCTCCTGGAGTCGGTGGTGCTCGCCGCCTGGATCATTCCCGGCTCGGTCGTCTCCTTCCTGTGGATCGCCCTGCTCGACCGGCGGGGCGGCACCCTCAACGCGCTGCTTAACATGCCGGGCAAGGCGTGGCTCATTGAGCACCCCATGGCCGTCATCATCATCTTCAACATCTGGTGCGGCACAGCCTTTTCCATGCAGCTGTTCTCCTCGGCGCTCTCCGCGGTACCGCCCTCGCAGCTGGAGAGCGCGCGGATGGCGGGAGCGTCGGGGTGGCAGCAGCTGCGTGATGTCGTCCTGCCCACCATCCGCGGGCACATTTTGACCAACACGCTCATGATCACGCTGTGGACCTTCAACACCTTCACCCCCTATCTGCTCACCGCCGGCGGCCCGGGAGCCAGGAGCGAAATCCTGTCCGTCTACATCTATAAGACGGCGATCCCGGGTGGGCAACTGGGCCGCGGCGCCGCCCTATCGGTGCTCATGCTGCTCATCAACCTGGTCATCGCCCTGGCCTACATGCGGGTGGGAAGGAGACGGTCGTGAAATTCGCGCAGCGAATTGTCTTCGCCGTGGCGGTCAGCCTGGTCGGGGTGTTCTTCGCCCTGCCCCTGACCTGGCTCATCCTGGCGCCCTTCGACGCCAACCCAACCATGGCGGTGAGATGGCCGCGGTGGACGCTGGCCAACTTCCAACGCTTGGCGGACAACCCCTACGCCATGGGATCGATCGCCAACTCTCTCATTATTGCGCTGGGCACCATGGCGGTGGTGGTCATACTGGGGACGCTCGCGTCTTACGCACTCTCACGGGTGCGCATCCCCGGACGCGACGGCCTGCTGTACGGCATGCTGCTGCTGTCATCCATCGTCACCGGCACCGCCGCCATGGTCCCCACCTTCCAGTTGATGAACGCCATCGGCCTCATCAACACCCACACCGGCGTCATCCTGGTTCTGTCCGGTGGGCTGCTGCCCACGGTTGTGTTCATCCTCAAGGACTTCATGGACTCCGTCCCCAAAACCTATGAGGAGTCCGCCCGCCTGTACGGAGCCGGCCCCGGCCGGATCCTGGCCGACGTCGTCATCCCCATCGCCCGCCCCGGAATCGCCTTCGTGGCGATCTGGGCGGTTGTGCAGGTCTGGGGCAACTTCCTCGTGCCCTATCTACTGCTGCGCAACCCCGGCAGTCAGCCGGCCGCGGTGCTCATGTACACCTTCTACACCGAATCCGGGCAGGCGGATCTGCGCCTCATCTCCGTGTTCGCACTGGTATTCGCCGCCCCCGTCCTGCTCATCTACTTCTTCGTCAACCGGAGATTCGGTTTCCGCTTCTACGGGGGGATCAAGTCATGACCGCCACGATCGTCATGCGCGGCCTGGTCAAGCAGTACCCCAACGGCGTGCGCGGAGTCGACGGCATCGACCTGTCGATCCGGGAGGGGGAGTTCTTCGCGCTGCTGGGCCCGTCCGGCTGCGGGAAGACCACGCTGCTGCGCGCCATCGCGGGCCTGGAAACCATCACCGCCGGCACCCTGCACATTGGCGGCGTCGACATGACCGACGCCGAACCGGGGGAGCGGGGCGTGGCCATGGTGTTCCAGGACTACGCGCTCTTCCCGCATATGGACGTCTCCGACAACATCGCCTACCCGCTGCGCGTACGCAAAGTCCCCAAGGCCCGCCGACGGCAGGTGGCCGCCGACACTGCGGCCGAACTGTCCCTGGAGGGCCTGCTGGAGCGCCGGCCCGCCCAGCTGTCCGGCGGCCAGCAGCAACGCGTCGCCCTGGCCCGTGCCATTGCCACCCGTCCCGAGGTGCTCCTCTTGGACGAGCCCCTGTCCAACCTGGACGCCCGGCTGCGTCTTGAGGCACGCACGTTCCTCAAGGAGCTGCAACGCGAACTCGGAATCACCTCCGTGTTCGTCACCCACGACCAGGCCGAGGCGCTCGCGCTCGCCGACCGCATTGCCGTGATGAAGGCGGGCAAAATTCAGCAGGTGGGCACGCCTCGGGAGATCTTCCACGCTCCCGCCAACGCTTTCGTCGCCTCCTTCATCGGGGCGCACCCCATGAACCTCATTGGGGGTGTCCTGCACGACGGGCAGATCGCCTCCATGGATGCGGCCATTCCCGCGCCCGCCGCAGCCACACGTGCGCTGCCCGACGGGGCCCGCGTCACCTGGGGTGTGCGTCCCGAATACGTCGGATGGTCGCCGGCTGATGCCACGGCCCCGCCAGACACGCCTCTTGCCAGTCCGGTCGGGGCGATTGTCGGTGAGGTCAACACGGTGGAGAACCTGGGCGCTCAGACCCTGCTCACCATGCGCGCCGGAGCGGAGCGCCTTCAGGCGGTCGTGGGTGAGGCCCCGCTGCCCCAGCCGGGCCAACGCTGCCGGTTCACCTTCCCGCTGGCAAAGGTCCTCGTCTTCGACGCCGATAGCGGCACACTGGTTGCAGGAGGAGAGTCATGACTCATGCGGACAGTCACTCAGGCTCGGCCGCCGCCACCGCCATGTGGATCATTCCCCACACCCACTGGGACCGGGAATGGTACGAACCCCATGACGTGTTTCGGGCGCGACTGGTGCCCGTCCTCGATCAGCTGCTGGATCTCCTGGACCACGACGGCGACTACCGCTTCACCCTGGATGGGCAGACCGCTATCGTCACCGACTACCTTGCCATCCGCCCCGAGAACGCCGAGCGGCTCCGGGCCGCTGTAGCCCGCGGGCAACTGGCGGTGGGGCCTTTCGCAATCCTCATGGACGAGTTCTGCTGCGATGGTGAAACCCTGGTGCGCAACCTGGAACAGGGGATTCGCACCGCTCGCGGCGTGGGCGGGGAGATGCGAGTCGGCTACATCCCCGACATGTTCGGCCACGCCGCCCAGATGCCGCAGATTCTCAACGGATTCGGCCTAGTCGATGCCGCGTTGTGGCGGGGAGCGCCAGCGCTGGAGGCCGACGCCTTCCGGTGGCGGGCCCCCGACGGCTCCGAGGTGCGGGTGGAGTACCTGTGGGACGGTTATGGCTCGGCATTGGGGCTATTCGCTCCGCCGGACCAGCTTGACCGGCTGGTGGCGGAATATGTGCGGGCCCACGCCGCCCGGTTCAACCGGCACCCGCCTGCCGGCATGTACGGCACCGATCACATGAGTCCACGTGCCGATCTGCTTGAGCTCATTCGCGCCCACAATGCGCGCTGTCCCGAGATGCCCCTGACTGTGGCCACCCTCGACCAGGTGATTGCCTCGCGCCCGCACGGCGTCACCGACCTGGCGGCGCTACCGGTTGTGGACGGTGAACTGCGCTCCCACGTACGCGGCAACCTCCTGCCCGGCGTCCTATCGGTCAGAACCCAGCTCAAAGCCGCCATGGCCAGGGCCGAACGCGCCCTGACCACGGCGGAGCGCTTCGATGCCGCGGCCGGTGGTCCTTCGCGTAGGGCGCTGTGTGAACGCGGTTGGGCGTTGGCGGTAGAGTCCTCGGCCCACGACTCGGTTACCGGATGCGGCTGCGATGACACTGCGGAACAGACGCTCACCCGCCTGCACGTCGCCTCCCACACGGCGTGCGGGACCATCGACATCACGCGGGAGCAACTGGCCGACCGCGTGCCGGCCGGGACATCGGCGGTCTTCAACCAGTCCGGTTGGGCCCGAACACTCCAGGTGGAGACGGTACTGGGCCTCGGCGCCGACGCCGTCCCCCCGGGGGCACAGCTCATTGAGGCCCTGCCCACCAGCATCGGCGATGAGCTCATGACCGCCGCCGATCTGCCCCGCATACTGCGTCGGATACACGGCCGGGAGCTGTTCGGGCACACGATTTGCGGCTACCGCTTCCCGGCCGCCGGAGAATTGGTCCTCGACGTCTCCCGCCACGACACCGGCACCTTCGAACTCGACGCATTCACCCGGGACCTCCGCCGCCATGTGGCACAGGCCGACCCCACGGACCGCTGGCACGTGGTCACCCGTGCGGCGCCGTCGTGCCGTGTGCTCCTGGCCGGCCGCGGCGAGGGTCTGAGTACCACCGTGTTGGAGGCCGACCGTGCCGTGGCGCAGCCGGTCACTGCCCACGGCTCAGTGTTGTCAAACGGCCTGGTGCGCGCCGATGTGGACGCGGCCGGTCGGGTCCGCATCACGGACCTGCCCAGCGGGCGCACCCTCGAGCGAGCCCTCGCTCTCGTCGATGAGGGCGACCGGGGCGACTCCTACAACTACGGCCCCGTCTCCTCCGGCACGGTCACCGAACCGGCCGATGTGCACATCGAGATCGAAGAACGCGGCCCCCTGCGGGGCCGGATCCGGATCAGACGCACGTATCTGCTCCCGGTGGGGTTGGCAGCGGACGGTAACTCCCGCAGCGCACGCACCCGCGAGCAGGTGATCGATACGCGCCTGGAGATGCGCGAGGGAGAACCTTTTGTGCGGGTGCGCACCACAGTGGTCAACGCCGTGGCCAATCACCGGCTCCGCATCCACATCCCCACGTGTGGGCGGAATGTGGCCGAGTCGGTGGCCGCCGGACAGTACGGCGTCACCCGTCGCGGACGCACCAGCGACGGCGGTTGGGGAGAATACCCCCTGCCCACCTACCCGGCCGCACGCTTTGTGCATGCCGGCGGCGTCGCGATACTCACCGACAGACCTATGGAATACGAGATCGTCACGCCCACGGACTCCGGCCCACAGCATGCGGCCAGCCCCGACACGATTGCGCTGACGCTCCTGCGCGCAGTGGGCATGATGAGCATCAACCTCCATCCGCTGCGCGACGAGCCCGCCGGGGCGGAGCTCGCCGTGCCCGGCGCCCAATACCTGGGCACGAGTCTGACCACCGACTTCGCCATCGATCTGTCATGCCCCGATTGGGACGATTCCGACCTGGTCCGTCACGCGGACCAATTCCGCTTCGAGCCCATCCCCATCCGCGGCGTGGGGGAGAGCGATACTGGGCAGATGCCGACGCCCCCGCTGACCACGCACGGGCGCGTTGCCCTGGAGTCGCTGCGACGCCTGGACGATGACGTGCTTGAGGCCCGGTTCGTCAACTATCACCACCATCCCGAACCGTTGCGCGTACGCGGCGCGGGCCAGTGGGACCGCACCGACCTGACCGGGACGGTGAAGCAGGAGAAGATCTCCCTGTGGGAGCTGAGCGTCCCCGCGGCCACCATCCTTACGCTGCGCCGACGTCCCGCCAGCGCCGACCAGCCCCACGACCCCCAACCGCACACGGAAACGGAGGCGGAGTCATGACGCTGCTGCAGCACACAACCCTGCACCTGACCCTGGCCGACCAGGCCGTGGGCCGCTACCCGCAGATACCCTTCGAGCTGCCGCAGCACCCCGCCTCCATGGAGGTGAAACTCGCCGTCGAGGGCGGCGCCAAGGCGGTGATCGACCTGGGGCTGCTCGGCCCGGATGGGCTGCGCGGCTGGTCGGGAGCCGCCCGCACCGGCTACGTCGTCGAGATGGAGGACGCCACACCCGGCTATCGCCCCGGTCTGGAGCCCGGCACCTGGGCGGTGCTGCTGGGACTGCACCAGCTGCCCGCCGACGGCGTCGACGTCTCCGTCACCGTCCTCTCCCCGGCGACCATGCGCCCCGACCACGGCCCCAGCGAGACCCCGGTGCGGCGTCGCCTGCGCGGCTCCGATCGAGGCCTGCCCGCGCCGCCGGGACTGACCTGGTACGCCGGCGACCCCCACAGCCACAGCCTTCACTCCGATGGAGACCTGTCCCTATGGGAACTGGCCAACGAGGCGGTCACCTCCGGCCTGGACTACCTGGGGTGCACCGAGCACAACACCGTGAGCCACCACCCCCACCTCGCCGCCGTCGGTCGGCGCCACGGCGTCACCCTCATCCCCGGTCAGGAGATCACCACCCACCGCGGACACGCCAACGCCTGGGGACCCATCGGCGTCATCGATTTCCGCCAGGACGCCGACACCTGGGCGCTGGAGGTTGAGCGCCGCGGCGGCTTCCTCTCGATCAACCACCCGGTTGACGGCGACTGCGCCTGGTTACACCCGCTGCCCCCCGGCCGAATCGGCACGGAGCTTTACCACGGCTCCGCCTACCGCAACCTCACCACCACGGCGCCCCTGGCCTGGGCGGCGGCGGGTGGCCGGAGCGGAACCATCGTCGGCGGCGGGGACTTCCACAACCGCTCCACCCCGTTGCGCCCGGGAATGCCGACCACCTGGATCGCTGCGGAGGAATGCACCGCCGCGGCACTTGTCGCGGCGATGGCCGCCGGACGCACCACCATCACTGCCTCGGCACGACTGCTCAGCCCCGAGGAGGCACGCCCCGTCCTCCTGGATGCCCCCGCGCTGGTGCGGCTGGGCGGCGTTGCCGGCTATGGGGACGAGGACCTCATGGCGGTCGATGCCGCCGGCACGGTGCTGGTGGACGGCAGGGGAGAGCGACTGCTGGTCAGCGCGGGCCGGCAGGTGGTTCACGCTCCCCGCGAGCGGGGACCCTTCCGGTTGGAAACCGCCGACCGCTGGATCATCGCGCAGTGCGCGTAAGGCGGCGTCCGTGCTCCTCACCGCCGCCCTGGCCGCGGCATTCACCGCCGTCGTCGGCAGAAATGACGGCTCCCCGCTGTGCGCCCTCATCACGGGCGTGACGTCGGCGCGTCCGTGGCGTCCCGTCGTCTTCCTCACCGCCGTGACGGCGCTCATCCCGCTGCTCGGGGTGGTGCCGGTGGCCGACACCTACCGCAAGCTCCTGGGTGACGGCGGCACCGACCACCTGGCGGTGGTGCTCGTGGCCACCATGATGACCCTGGCCGCGGCCGCGGTGATACGCGCCCCCACCTCGGTGACGCTCGCCGTCGTCGGTGCCGCCACCGGGGCGCGCCTGGCAGGCGGCGACGCCGACTGGCCACTGGTCCTCCGCGTGCTTGCGCTGGCCGCGCTGGGACCTATGCTCGCTGGCGCGTGCGCCCGCGTTGCGCGGGTGGTGCTGGGCGGTCTCCATCCGCGCCACGCCGGCCGTTGGATCGAAGCCGCCCGCCGCAGCGGCTTCGTGAGTGCCGGCCTGGCCTATGCCCTCAACGACGGGCAGAAGCTCTTCGCGGTGTGGGCGGTGACGCTGGCCGGAATCTCGGACGGGGACACCTGCGGCCGGGCCGTCCCCTACCTCGTGGGAGCCGGTGCAGCGGCGGCCTTCGCGCTGGGCACATGGGCGGGATTGAGGCCCTCGGGGCGTGCTCTACGCGGGGGAGTGGTGCCCCCGAAGCCGTATCAGGTGGTCAACGTGTTGTGGGCGACGGCCCTGGCGGTCGCGGCCGGTTCCCTCGCGGGCGCCCCCGTGTCCATGACGCAGGCCACCGTTGGGGCCCAGGTGGGGAGCGTGCCCGGCGCTGAGTGGAGGAGAGTGCGATGGAACGCCGTCGGCCGCATCGCCGCCGCCTGGGCTTGGACCCTCCCGGTCTCGCTGCTGTGCGGCTTGGGCGGGGCGCTGTTGATCGGCAATTGAACGCGGCGCCGTGCACAAAACGGGGCACAATATGGGGTGGAAAGGCAGGTAGGCGGTGACACGACTGTGGATGTGGTTGCGGGGCCGGAGAGCGCAGCGACGGCAAACCCTGGCCGGGACGTTGTCGGCGCAGGCGGCCATCGCCATTGAGGGCGTGGAGCTGGCCTTGCGGGCCTGCGAGGCGGACGCGGACCTGGATGAGCTGGCTGAACGTATCACCCAGGTCGAACGCCGAGGGGACGCCACCCGGCTGCAACTCGTACAGCTGCTGTCCACCCGCGTCGTCACGCCGCTCGACCGGGAGGACTTGTTCCGATTCTCCCGCTCCCTTGACGACGTACTCGACAACACCCGCGACTTCGTGCTGGAGACCCGCGCCTGGCAGGTGCAGCCGGATGCCCACTCCCGGGCGGGCCTAGAACATGTGCGTGCTGGACTCCGCCGGCTCATCAAGGCCCTGGACGGCTCGGCCGGGCACATCAACCGAGAGCTGTGCCTGGCTGCCCGCAAGGAGGGGCGTCGCGTGCGCGAACGGTACGACGACGGTCTGCGGCAGCTCTTTTCGGGCGACCTGAGCATGCAGGCACTGGCCCGCCGCGAGCTGCTCCGGCGCGTGGACGTGATCGGGCTGCGCCTCATCGAGGCGATCGACGCCGTCGTCGACGGGATCGTCAAGCGCACCGTCTGACGCACCGACCCGGCCCCGATTCCCCGTCGTCGGTCCGGCCTGCAAGAATCGCCGTCGTGACAGCCTCAGCCATGCCCCGCCCCGACTCAGCCTCACTGCCGCCCGCGCCGGTCGACCTGCGCCTGGTCGTCTCCGATATGGACGGCACGCTGCTCGACGGCGACGGCCTGCTTCCCGCCGGGTTCGCCACCACCGTGGAGCGGATGCGCGCACACGGAGTCCACTTCGCCCCGGCGTCCGGACGGCAGCTGGCCAACCTGCGCCACGTACTCGGCCAGGCCATCGCGCACTCGCCGATCATCGCCGAGAACGGCACCCTGGTGGTGCAGGAGGACACGGTCATCCACTGCGAGACGATCACCGCTGACGAGACCGTTGCCGCGATCAACACCACCCGCGACCTGCGCATGGACAGTTACGACGTCGGCGCCGTCCTGGCCGGGGTCGACTGTGCCTATATTGAGCGTCAGGATCCGCCCTTCCTGGAGGAGGTCTCCCGCTACTACCAGGAACTGGAGGTCGTTGACGACCTGCTGACGGTTGACCTGAGCCGAACCCTCAAGGTCGCCGTCTACGACTTCGATGATGCGGAGGCCGGTTCCTCACAGGCCCTGACCGCGGCCGTGCCCGAGGTGCAGGCCGTGGTCTCCGGCGAGCACTGGACCGACCTCATGCCGCCCACCGCCTCGAAGGGGCGGGCACTGGCCGCACTACAGGCACGGTTGGGCGTCACGCCGGCGCAGACGGCGGTTTTCGGCGACTACCTCAATGACCTGGACCTGTACGAGCATGCCGAGCTCTCCTTCGCCATGGCCAATGCCCACCCTGGTATCCGGGCTGTCGCACACTGGACCGCCCCGGCCAACACCGACGCCGGGGTGGTGCGTACCGTCAACGCCCTCCTGGACCGGCTGAGCTGAGGGTTTCGGGCGTCTGGGGTCTCAATCCGCGTCGAGCAGGTGCTCGATGTCCACGGTGGGGCTGTGCGCGGCGCGCAGCGCATCGAGTTGGCGGCGCTCCTTCTTGGTGGGGCGCCCGGCACCGCGGTCACGCACAATCGCCGCGGGCGCATCCAATGGGGCGGGGCGCGGCGGGGAGAAGTCGACATAGGCGGTACGTGCCAGGGGCGCCCCCACTCGCTTGACCAGGATGCGCTGCACCCGCAGCATGCGGTCAAAGCCCTGTACGCGGTAGCGAATCTCATCGCCGACCTTGACATGCTGGGACGGCTTGGCGGTCTCCCCGTTGATGCGCACATGCCCGGCGCGGCAGGCAGCGGTGGCGGCCGAACGCGACTTGACCTGGCGCACGCTCCACAGCCACACGTCCACGCGGGCCGAGGTCGGTCCGTCGGCTGCGCCGCCCGGGTCGGTGTGTGCGGAGTGTGCGGGCTGCCGATCCGCGTTCATGCTTGCCACGGCTTGATCCTAGTGTCTCAACGCAAGCAACGCCTGTGACCGGTTTTCCACAGGCACTGCATTGACCATGGCGGTTGCGCCGTGTGACGGCGACCATGGTGGGCATGCGACGACTGCGCCGACACACGCCCTCCCACCCGCACCGGACTACGGACTCGGTCGGGTCCGACGACCTCGCCCCGGAGGTTCTGGATGCGCTCATCACGGCGGGACTGGCTGTCGGTTCGCCCTTGGGGACGGACCGCGAAGGACGTCTCGCTCCCCGCCGCGGCCTGGATGCCGCCGGACGCGACGTCGTCATCCATGTGCTCGAAC